>JARRMG010000070.1:0-8560 GCA_037386265.1 Nitrosopumilaceae archaeon | reverse complement strand
GCGTCTAGGAATTTTAATTTGTCCTTTTTTGCCAATTCGGGATGTTGTTACATATTTGTCGTTTACAAAAATATCTGCATGCATAGAGGTATACTCTCTACTTACAGTTAAAACAATGGATGTTTTTGATTCGGAAAACGAAAATGGCAAATCGCCAGACAAAGAAGTAGATGCAGAATCACGTTCTACAACATCGATGTGTATGTTTAGAGATTTTTCAATATCATTAATGTTAGAGCCACCACGCCCAATAATTGCAGGGATGGATTGTTTGTCAACCATCACTTTGACTCTGTTATCTGTCAAAACCTCTACTTCTGCATGAGGATCATACCTCTTGAAAGTCTCTCGAATTTTGTCTTCGGCAAGTTTTTCAATTCCAACCTTTTTTGTTTTTTCTCCAATTGGGACAATGACGTTTTCTTCTCCAAAAGTGTATATCTCGTGCTCAAGTTTATTGGTCTCAAAATTCCTAATTTCAATTACAGGTCTTGCCAAGTCTGATTCTGTCATTCCTGTAGGAACTTTTACTTTTAATTCCAAATCATAGACTTTTTCAATTTGACCATCCTTGACAAAAACTACAGTGTCAAGCACATTTGGAATGATTCCTAATTCAATTTTTCCAATGAATCTTTGAATCGCATCAAGTGGAGAGTTTGCATGAACCACACCGACCATTCCAACACCAGTCAACCTCAAATCAGAGAACGTTAGAAAGTCTTCTCGACGTCGCACCTCATCAAATACAGTGTAATCAGGTCTAACCAAAAGCAAGATATCGGCAGTGTTATCAAAACTTCCATCCAGTTTGCTGTATTGAGTAATTCCAGGATCTACTTGCAAATCACGTGGAGACTCAAAGGTCTTTACAATTTTTCCTTGACCATGATAAAAGTTTGCTAGACCAGATGCCAATGTGCTTTTTCCAGAACCTGGAGGACCAGAGATGACTATTCCTTCTGCGCGGTCTGCAAATCTCTCCATTAATTCCGGGGAAATAGAATAAGCATCCAAAGTTAATTTTACAATAGGATGAACGATTGTGATTTCAAAGGATTCAGAAAAGGGTGGCTTTGTTATTGCAACCCTATAGTCTTTGTATTGAATTACAGATGCTCCTGTTTTTGAGATTTCAATTGTGCTTGACTCGGAAGTATTAGGAGTATCTAGAATTTGTTTTGCCATGAACTCTAAATCATCACGTGTTAAAATCTCATCACTAATCTGGGTCAATGTAAAAGAGCCTGGTTTTCCTTTTTTTGCAAGAGGTGTTAGATTTTCTTTGAGATGAACACTCATGGTTTCAGAATCAAAAAATTTGAGAAACTCTAATTCCTCTTCCTTTATTGAGGGTTGTAAATACACAGATGTGATTTCTTCTGTTTGTGCAACCAGGTGTTGTACATTGTCTGATGTGTAGAGAGTTGCTTGTTTTTCTTTGGCAATGTCTTTAATTATCGCATCGATTTTTCCTTTTCCAGATAATCTGATATCATCTAAAGAAGGATGAATTCCTTCAATTATAATTTCTAGTTTGAAATTTTTTGATAAATTTTTTAGATTTTTAATTTCTTTTAATCCCGAAAATCCTTGTTCCTTATTTTGAGAGGCTTGGGATTGCAATTCATCCACTACAGCCTGAGGAATTATTACATCTGAATCACGAATATTCCCAGATTCTACTTGGGCACAAAACAACCCATTAATTATTACACTCGTATCAAGAACAATCTTTGACAAAACTCTTCTATTATTTTAGAATTAATTGGCCCTAAATTAGTTTGCTTGAACCTAAACCAGAGCATCATTGATTTGTTTTAGGACAGAATTAAAATCAAATGGTTTTGAGATACACAAAGTTGCTCCAATCTCAAGGCATTGGTTGATTATTTTTTGATCATCACTTGCAGTGATCAGCACAACCTTGGCATGAGGGTCTTTTTCCATGATTTCTTTTAGCACCGTCAGCCCGTCTTTTTTTGGCATTGCCAAATCTAGGAGAAGTAAATCAGGTGACTTGTTGAAAAACAACTCTACTGCCTCATCACCATTGGTGGCCTCAGCCACAACGGCGTGATTCCCAATACTCAAAATGTCTTTAAGCACTAATCGAATTGCATCAGAATCGTCTGCAATCATAATATTTGCCATTTAACCCAAGTTCAGAATTAGTATATTAAACAATTAGTCGTTCAAAAATGAAAAACAATTTTCAATCAGATATTTTCTCGGAAATATCGAAAATGTCCTTCTGAATTTTTCCAAGGTCATGTGGTTTTTCCATGGCTGTTTTCATTTCATTTACTGATAGTGAGAGGGATTCAAAGAAATTAGACGTATTTTTACCTGAGATAATTTTTTTCAGTATGATATCCAGAGTTTTTGCCAACGCCCCAACATTTTCTTTGCCCATCATAGGTGCCAATCCCTTGATTTTGTGCATGTGTGCCTCAATTACTCCTGAATTTTTTGATACATCAGAGTCGTTTTGACATGAGGTTAAAATTTGACTGATGGCTGATAATTCTTGGTTTATCTCATTAGTGGCAACCTTGAGGAATTCATCAGACATGACTGTTCAAGAAATAACATCTCCTCTTTTTATACTTCATGCCTAGCTTTTGAAATTATGAAAATAGTTAGCAAGCTGTACATGTTAATTGGGATTTTGATTGTGGCTGCTGCATTTAATTTGTTTTTGCTATATCAAGATGAAACAACTGGAATATTTGGAGAAAATTCTAATCAACAAACAATAATTCAAATTTTACTCGGGGTAGATATTGCTACATTTTTCTTAGTACCAGTCGTAATTAGACAATCCCTCTCACCACTTGATACTATCAACAAAGCACTATCCAGAGTAAAAGAAGGAATGTATGGAGAGAAAATCAAATACAACTCTGAAGATGAAATTGGAGAACTTGTAAATTCATTTAACATAATGTCAGACACTATTAAAGAAAAAGAAGAATTGGCAAGAAAAACAGAGCTTGCAAAAGATGAATTTTTGGCAATGATTACACATGAACTAAAAACTCCTCTAGTTCCAATTCAAGGATACTCAGATATTTTACTTGGAGAGCATCTAGGAAAATTAAATGATGAACAAAAAAACAGATTATCCATAATCAAATCAAGCTCTGAAAACCTTTTAGGAATAATTTCGGATTTGCTTGATGTACAGAAATTAGAAATTGGCAAATTAAGGATGAAAAAAGGTGATGCAGACATTAAAGATTCAGTCGAAGAATCAGTTAGAGCATTGATTCCTCAAGCAGAGAAAAACCACATTATACTATCGCATAACGCAGAAAGTTTCCAAATTTACCATGATGCCGCTAGAATAAAACAAGTGATTACCAATTTGATAAAAAATGCCATGATTGCAGTGGAGCATGGAAAAGGCAAGATTGATGTGGTAATGAAAGAATACCCCCAAGAAATTCAGATCAGTGTAAAAGATAACGGAATGGGAATACCAAAAGACAAGCAAAAAAACTTGTTCCAAAAATTCTATCAAGTGGACACCACCTTGACTAGAGAAAGAGGAGGTAGCGGACTTGGACTTGCAATATGTAAAGGAATTATCGATAATCACGGGGGAGAAATTTCAGTTGTCAGCGAAGAGGGAAAGGGAGCCACCTTTACATTTACCATACCAAAAAAAGCCTCAGAAGTTGCTCAAAGAAAACCAACTTTGGGAACTAAAACTGCTCACTCTAGCTAAAAAATGGATTTTTTTACCATAATTATCCATGGACGAATCAAGTGAGCACCAAAAAAACAAGGAATTTTACTCAAATTGTACCGCATATTTTGAATTCCTACGACACAAAGGCCAGGCAGACTATGATTTTGAGGATGAATATTACTTTACCATGCCTGCAATATCAAGTAAATAGCCATACAGAAGATTTACCATACCCTAAGATTCTCAAATTTTTATGAGTTTTTCTCAAGAGATGGCAGACAAAGCAATATCTTATGCCGTGTCTAAAGGCGCAGATTATTGTGATGCCAGAGCAGAAAAGCAAACAAGAAATTCTGTTTTAATTGAAAACGGTGAGATAGAGCATACAAGAGAAAAATCAGATAACGGAATTTCAAGACTTTCTCCAATAAAAATAAACAAGATAACAAAAGAGTTTCCAGTAATTGTAAAACCAGACTTGGAGGGTTTAATCAGAATCGGATTAGAGTGTGACAAAATAATTTCAGATTCTGCAAAAATTCGAAAATCCATAGTCAATCCATGGTTTACTGAAAATTCAAAATATTTTGTAAGCAGTGAAGGATCTGAGATTTTACAAAACTTTTCTGACGTTGTAGTTGACATGGCAGCCATTGCACATCAATCAGGATTGACTCAATCAGTAAATATCACTGAGGGGGGCAGAGGAGGAATGGAGCAAATAACTAAAAAGGATAAAATACAAAAAAGTGCACAATCTATTTCACAAAAAGCATCTGAACTTTTAGATGCCCATCCCGCTAAAGAAGAACAGACTACATTGGTTATGAACCCAGATTTTGTTTCGTTGTTGACTCATGAAATTTTGGGACATCCATCTGAGGCAGACAGAGTGATGGGGAAAGAGATGGCATGGGCAGGAGGAGCTTGGTGGAAAGACAAACTTGGTGAACAAATTGGTTCGGAGCATCTTAGTGTATTTGATGATCCTACAATTTCTGAAAGTCTTGGATGGTATTATTTTGATGACGAGGGAATAGAAACGAGAAAAACCACACTTGTAGAAAAAGGAATTCTGAAAAACCACATGCAAAATAGAGAGACTGCATTAGAGTTTGGAACAGAACCTACTGCAAATATGCGTGCAACAAATTATCGATTCATGCCTCTAATCAGAATGGCCTGTACCTGCATTGAGCCGGGGGATTGGAATCCAGAGGAGATCATTTCAGAGGTAAAAAGCGGGTATTTGGTATCCAATATGAAAATTCCATCAATTGATATGAAAAGATACAACTGGAGCATCTCCAGTCAATATGCTCAAAAAATTGAAAATGGTCAATTGACAGATTTGGTAAGAGATGTCATAATCATGGGAGTAGCACCCGAATTTTTTCAATCAATTGATGCATGTGGAAACGACTTTACTGTAAGGCCTATAACTAATTGTGGAAAAGGTGATCCAATGCAATCAATGATTATGGGAAATGGTGGACCAACAATCAGAGGAACTGCAACAATAAAGAGTGTAAACTAGATGGAATCAAAGCTGAATAGTGTAAGAAAAAATGTAATCAAATGCACAAAGTGTGAACTTAGCAAAACGCGTACCAATTCTGTTCCCGGAAAAGGAAACTTTCACTCTGATGTGATTTTCGTTGGAGAAGCTCCGGGAAGAAATGAAGATTTGAAAGGAGAACCCTTTGTAGGAGTTGCAGGAAAGAAACTATCTTTAGCTTTGGAGAATGTAGGAATATCAAGAGAAGATGTCTACATAACAAACACTGTAAAATGCAGACCACCTAAAAATAGAGTTCCAAGCAAAATAGAAAAAGAGACATGTCAAGACTATATCAAAAATGAAATTGATATAATCAAACCCAAAATAATTTGTGTTTTAGGGAACACGGCATTTGGCTCTATTTTGGGTGGAACTGAAATTACAAAATATAGAGGAAAAATAGGGAGAAAAGATAATCAATTGTATTTTATTACGATTCATCCTGCAGCTACAATTTACAATCAAGGATTAATCGAAGTATTAAACCAAGACATCGAGAAATTGTTTGAACTGATCAGAGAATTAAAAAATGGTAAAGACATTCCAATAGATATTGAGTTTTCTTCCTAGAGAATTTTATGCTAGAGATACAGTAACTGTAGCAAAGAAACTTCTTGGGAAAAAACTGGTTCGAAAAATAGGAAATAAAAAAATTTCTGGAGTCATTACTGAGACTGAAGCATACAAGCACAAAGATGACCCTGCCAGTCACGCTTTTAGGAATAAAACTGACCGAAACAGAGCAATGTTTGAAGAAGTAGGTCGAGCCTATGTCTATTTTACATATGGAATGTATTTTTGCTTTAACGTGGTTGCACGAAACCCAAAGACTGAGGCGGGCGCAGTATTGGTTAGGGCAATACATCCTGAACAGGGGATTGAAACAATGAAGCAAAATAGAGGTAAAGATAACCTCAAAAATCTTGCCAATGGTCCTGCAAAATTAGCTCAAGCACTTGACATTACTAAAAAACAATACGGGGTTGATTTGACTCAAAAATCAGAATTGTTCATTACTGAGGGGATAACTGCAAAAAAGATTTTTGCATCACCTCGAATCGGAATCAGTACTGCAACAGAAAATTTATGGAATTTTAAAATTAATCTTTAGAATTTTCTTCATCATTGTTGTTTTCATCAAGAGTCCATGGTGCAAATCTACCCATTATTCTTTGCCAGTCTAATTTTAAAAGCAAAATTACAACTGATGTCATCATTGCAGCAAAGATTACTATTCCGATATAGATAGTACTTACATCTTTTACATCTTCTAAGAGAGGTTCAACTAAGGACAATCCCATATAGTGAGAGACAAAGACAATTGCATAAGACAAAACAAGTTTCCCAGTCAAAGTTGCAATAAAGAATCTCTTTGGATTATACTTTGCAAGACCAAGTGGAACATAAATCAAGTCATCTGGCATCGGAGTTGCCGCTGCAAAAAATGCTGCACCTGCGCCATATCTTTTTACCAGCCGTTCAAATGGGCGCATTCTCTTTCTAGAGGCCTTTCCAATTATTCTTCGACCCTCATAACTTACAGAAAACACAATTACCTTGGCAGCAGTTGCAGTAACAGCAGAAATAATTGCAAGCAGATGCAAATCAAATGCATCACCTACAGACATTGTTGCAAGTAAGAGAAAAGAAGGTAAAGGAACAAAAGGAATTAGAGATCCAAAAAAACTCACCAGTGTAAGTCCAATGTAGCCTAATTCTGGGGCAAATGGGAAGATAGCTGCAAAATCCACAATTCAAGCACAGGCTATACATTATTTAACAAAAGCGAAGTTTTTAGCAACTATTTGGTAGATATTATGAGAATTGCAAACGCATAATCATTAAAATAACATATTCATCGAGCAAATGCAGTTGGACAGAGCCGATTTAACTCTAATTTGTGATAATATTGCTGCAATCAGCCCATACATTCGATTTGTAGGCATAATAAGCGAGCAAGGCAAGCTTACTGCACATAAAAGAAGGCAGGATTTAGAGCCATTTTTAGACGCTAAAAGTACAAAGTACCAATTTTCGCATATTGCCATAAAGACCGATCTTGAAAGTTTCTTTGATGAGAATTTAGGTCAAATCCAGTTTGTTTGGGAAGAGAGAGAAAAAGTGCAGATTATTTCATTTGCTGTAGGGAAAATTAGAATATGGATATCAATTGACAAAAAGGTAATCCGAACAGAAGTCTTGAGAATTATTGATTCATGATTGAAGTGCCCATATTGTGATATTGATTTGGATTCACTTTCAATGACAGATGGGCTCAAACACATCTTAGAGCACAAAAAAGAGAACCAAAATTAACATTTTTTTAGAATAAAACCCAGGAGGATAACATGAAAGGTGATGAGGTCAGAAAACTAATTGATGAGGCAAATCAAAGAGAAAGAAAAGACTATCAAAAAATGGACATAGAAGAGCTAAGTGCAGAATTACGTGGCGCAATGGAGTTTGAGCGAGCTATTTTTGAGAAAATAGAGAACATGGAAAAAACAGGTATAGAACAAGACCTGCTAAATTATGCTAAAATAGTAATCAAAAACACGACAGGTCGAGAAATTTCAGAAATTCAAGAAATTTATCTAAAGAAAATCGACAATGAATATCTGTCAAGCTAATTTTTCATCTTCATACAACCAGCACTGTACATACCCAGTTTTAGTTTTAATTTTTGGTGGGAGTTTTTTGCACTTGTCAATGGCCAAAGGACATCTTTCAATAAATCGACATTCAGTTGGAGGATTCAAAAGACTTGGAGGGTTTCCTTTGATGTATGATGGTTTTTCCCCATGCAAAGTAGGAATTGATTTTAACAACCCTTGAGTGTAGGGATGTTTTGGGTTTTTGTAAATCTCATATGATGAGCCAAACTCCACCATCTGTCCAGCATACATTATTCCAATCTTGTCTGAAATCTCAGAAAGGATTGCAAGGTCGTGGGTGATTAACATGAAGGACATCCCTTTCTTTTTGAGATCCTTCAAAAGATTGACAATTTGTGCCTGAATTAGAACATCAAGTGCAGTAGTTGGTTCATCAGCTATTACAAAATCTGGCTTTAGTAATAACGCCATTGCAATTACAACTCTTTGTTTCATACCACCGCTAAGCTCATGTGGAAACCTTTTGAGAACCGAAGTATCAAGACTCACCGAAGTCATCGCATCATCAATTGTTTTTTGAAAGTCGCCTTGAAAGATGTCCTTTGGCCATTGACAAGTGCAAAAAACTCCCACCAAAAATTAAAACTAAAACTGGGTATGTACAGTGCTGGTTGTATGAAGATGAAA
>JARRMG010000069.1:0-4613 GCA_037386265.1 Nitrosopumilaceae archaeon | reverse complement strand
ATCTTGAACCTCTGTCATCTCTGGAATATCTTGAACCTCTGTCATCTCTGGAATATCTTGAACCTCTGTCATCTCTGGAATATCTTGAACCTCTGTCATTTTCTGAATCTTGGGGTTTGTTCTTTCTAAAACAATCACTGCAGAATACTGGTCTGTCATTTTTTGGAACAAAGGGAACCTGACATTCATCGCCACAATCTGCACAAGTTACTGTTGTAGATTGTTCTCTTCTATCATTTTGGGAATTTCTATATGACCTTGAAGGATTATCATTTCGATAATTTTGTGTTTTGTTACCAAATTTCTTTTTCCCTGTTCTTACTTTATGGAATTCCATTATGTCATAAAGGGTTGTGTTAATCGGATATAGATAGTTAGAGCTTTGTTTTGTGCCTAGACAGAATTTAAATCAAATTAAACTAGAGACTTGTCCATTTCAGCACCCATTATTTCTTGTACTTTTAGAAAATAGAGTTTGGTAGAGTAAGGCATAGAATCTAAATTTTCCTCTACTACAATCATGAAATACCTAACTGCTCTTTTTGAAATATCAAGATTGAATTTCATGGGGAGAATTGGGTCTTGGTTAACTTTGATTTTATCTTGAAGCCACGGAGGAGCCATTTCTATAGTCTCTTGAATTAATTTATCATACCAATATGCGAGATTTTCAGGGTGGAGGCCTTTCTGTAAATTCGATACATCGTTATCAAATTTTTTCATCATGCTATTGATGATTTTCATGAAGAAACATCGAAAAATTTTGTTTTATTACAACTACTCAAAGATAGACAATCTTCTAGTCAATTGATGACAAGTTTCCCTCTAGGTCTATTTCATGTTTTTTTATTCTTGTGGTAGATATTCTTTGCCCGTCTTTTGCCAACACCATCGGTATTACAATTACTTCCACAGGGGGAAGGTTTTTTTGTTTTCTCAAATCGTTTAGAACCTTGCCCTGATTGGATGTTTCACCACTTACCACAAGGGCTTGGACATTTTTTTCCAAAACCGCAGGACCAAAATCATCATTCAGTTTGCTTATTTCAAAGATAGAGTTTGGAAAAGTCTTTTCAATGGTTTGTGCTAAAGTTTCCATTCTTTTTTTAAAATCATTTTGAGTTTTTTTCCCTTTTCTGGCGGCCAATTCGTCACTTGTCAAACCAATAATTACTTTAGAAGAGATAGAAAAAGCCCCAGATAACAAAGTCAAATGACCTCTATGAATAATATCAAAAGTTCCTCCCATAGCAACGAGATCAAAGTTTGGCATGAATTCTATTGGAATTGTTTGAAAATAAATCTACTAGTTTACAACAATTAAGACAATAGGGCCTTTTTCAGATATTGGAACGTTATTTCTATCCCAAACAAAAGTCTCTATAAAATAGACACCGCTTTTTTCTGGAATCCAATCAATTACTATTGATTGAGATCCTGTCCCGATAAATCTCCCATCAAATTTTCCAAGGTATTCCACATATGGTTTATCACCGGATTGTTTGACTTGGGCATAATATCGGTAAGGAGTTTCATCGGTAGAAGGATCCTTTGAAAATTGAACCCATACATTACTCTGAATATTTACAGTGGAACCTGCATTGATTTCTGCTAATCTATTTCCCTGATTGTCTTTCAGAGAAGTATCAGAGATAGTTACCAGCCGGGTTAATTGTTCTGGTACTTTTTCCTCTAGGATATTAGAATAAAATACGTCAGATTGCGCAAAAACCTGAAAACTTACTGCCCTTCTATCAATTTTTTCATTAAAGTAAAAATCAATTTTTTCATTAGCTGCTACTTCCCCAATAGATACGGTAGAGACTCCCACTAGCCTTGGAGGAATAAAAGAGTCATAAAATGCAAGGTGCACAGAGGTATCCTTTATTGTAGCTCCCCCGTTGGTCAAAGCTCCAGAAAATTTCAGTTTTTCATCTAATACCACACTTTTTGTTTCAAGTGTTAATTGCTGGGTTTTTGAAGAGGATGGTGAAAATCCTTCTAAGAAAATAGATACTTGTGAAATGTTTGGGTTTGGAGTACTAGATTTAATCATATATGGTGAAATTCCAGATTCTGGGAGTACCTCAAGAATCGTGCTTCCCCTGACAGTTTCAAGTGGGGCTGTCCCTGTTTCATCATAAAAATTAACTACCAATTTGACATTTGTAACTGAGGTAATGGTGTTTTTGTTCTGGACATTTCCAACCACAATAGTATATCCTTCATCATCTTGGTAAACAAATGGAGCATTGCTGGTCAATTCAACAGAAAGTGTAGATAATGTGTCAGATTTTTGAGAAAATCCTGAAGAGATTGGAAATAGCATCAAAATTAGAAAGAAGCTAAGAATAATTTTTTTCATGCAAATTCTTTTGAAATAATAAATTAATTTTAGAGCATATCATATAGTCAACAAGAAAGGTAACAAGGTTTAACCTAGTTTAGTCTAAAAGAAGAATAAAAAGAGATTAAAAAATAAGTAAATTTACTAGCTTCTCTTTGCAGTAATTGCAATCCAGTAAATTAAGCCTGGTGTCAAACCCACAATTAGTGGAATCCAAACGGGCCATGCATCTGCTGCGCTTGTCATAGTGTAAATCGAAAACTAATCCTATTTAAATCCATCCAGCAGTCTGATTTTCAGAATTGATCGGTTTAGTGTAGAGTGGACTGGACGGGATTTGAACCCATGACCCCCCGCGTGCAAGGCGGGTATACTACCAGGCTATACTACCAGCCCACAGGAAGAATGATTAGTGTGAGGATTTTAATTGTTGTCTTCTTGGCAAGAATTTTATTTGAAAAATAATTGTGGTCATGTATGGTATTACTAGAATCTCAAGTTAAACTAAAAGCTGGAGACAGCGCACCAGATTTTGAACTCTTGGGAATTGATGATAAAAAACATCAGTTAAGTGAGTATAAGGGAAAAGAGGGGATTTTGATTATTTTCATGTGCAACCACTGCCCATATGTCAAGGCAAAGTTTGATGCATTCAATGAACTGTATGAAAAATTTGGAGAAAAGGTTGCCATTGTGGGAATCAACAGTAATGATTCTACAGATTATCCTGAAGACAGTTTTGAAAACATGAAAAAGACAGCAGCAGAAAAAGGATTGAAATTTGATTATTTAGTTGATGAGACTCAGGAAATCGCAAAGAAATATGGAGCAATGTGTACTCCAGATCCATTTTTGTTCAACAAAGATGGGAATCTGGTTTTCCATGGTAGAATAGACAATGCCATGAAACCTGACGATACGGCCACAGAAAAAACAATGGCAATCAACATTGAGAAAATGTTATCAAATGAGAACATAGAAAAAGATTTTGATCCTTCAATTGGATGCTCAATCAAGTGGAAAGAAAATTAGACTTAAATGACTCATTCCGAGAGGTTGGATGAGGGCTCGTAGCTCAGCTTGGCTGGAGCGTTCGACTGATAATCGAAAGGTCATGAGTTCGAATCTCATCGGGCCCACTTTTTTACTTTGAATTTTCAAAAACTGTTTCAGACCATTGAATGGCATCTTCAAATCTATCAGTCTGTAAGTCACATGCCAGTTTGGCCTTTTTTTCTACTTTACCACATAAAATCAGATTCATCCGCTTTCCGATTTTTGTCTTTATTGGATTTATTGAATCAGCAAAGAAATTCAATCTTTCTTTAGAATTTGAAAAAACTATGATTATCAAAACCCCTGATTTTTGTTTCCAAATTTTATTAACTAATTTTTGCAAATCAAGGTCAAAAAGCACATTGATTGCAGAGGACATATCACCCAAATGAAACACCGTCCATTCCTTGGAATGAAAAGAGGCAGATGCTGCTTCAGATATGAGAGTACTTTCTGAATCTCCAGAAAGTACGATTACCCTCTTTTTGGAGTTAGGTTCTACTGGAATCTGATTGAGAATTTGCATAGAGTTTGAGATAATATTTCCAAGCAATTTTGCTTCAGAATTGCCAATTTTTCCCTCATCGTAAAGGGCTTGAATTGATTGGATGGCAGGTATTATCACCTCAATTGCCAATTTGTAAACCCCTGCCTCTGAATTGATACAGTTTTTTCAATTCCAGACAATCCAATTTTGGAGTCTTGTAATACATCTACAAGTTTTTGTTTTATCTCATCAATTTGATATCCCTTGCCCATAGTGATTTTTGATTCAGCTAATGTATAAAGACTAATTTCGTTTAACTTGAACATAATTCCCTTGAAAATAAAAAGTTATATAGTTAGGTACCTTATTGTACGGTAAGAGGAAAGTAAATTGCCGAAAGCTGGATTCAAATCAATAACTGTGTCAGAAAACGTTTACGATAAATTCCAAGAAGTTTATCTAAAGAATAAATCAGATCTGGCGATGAAAGGCGTCAACAGCTTTTCAGGATATGTTACTTACATGCTCGAAGAGATGATGCAAAAGGACAAGACTTTTGCAAGATATGCTCCAAAGTTAGAAAAAATTTCAGTTGACGATGATAGGGTCATTCTTAAAGACAATATCAAAAATCACTATGGGCAAGGGATATCAAATTGATGAGATAAAACAAAAACTTGTAGATGTATTACAAGACTCCAAAATTGGATTGTCTGGAATTGA
>JARRMG010000068.1:0-4272 GCA_037386265.1 Nitrosopumilaceae archaeon | reverse complement strand
TTGAGATCAATTGCTAATCTTAATAAAAAAATTGTAAGTTGCACCAAATGTCCTCGATTATCCAAGTATATTCGTGAAGTTGCAAAAATCAAAGTTAGAAGGTTTGCAGATCAGAATTATTATGGAAAACCTCTTTCAGGATTTGGTGATATCAAAGCAAAATTACTCATAGTTGGACTTGCTCCTGCAGCTCATGGTGGGAATCGTACGGGACGAATGTTTACAGGAGATTCTTCTGGAGACTGGCTTGCAAAAATAATGCATCAAGCAGGATTTGCCTCAATTCCCACAAGTCAGAAATTAGATGATGGATTTGTGCTTAAAAATGCATACATAACTGCTGCTGTTAGGTGTGCTCCCCCTAAAAACAAACCTACCAAAAATGAAATGGATACTTGTTTTGATTATCTACAACAAGAATTTGAAATTCTGAAAAATATTACCCTGATTTTGTGTTTGGGAAGAATTGCATACGATGCGACATGTAAATTAATTGAAGTAAAGCCAAAAAAATTTGGACACAATAAATTATTTGAATATGATTCCATCAAAGTTTTGACATCTTATCATCCATCAAAGCAAAATACTCAAACAGGCAGGTTAACTTGGAAAGAATGGTCAGAAGTTTTTAAAAAAGCAAAACGACTAACAAAATAAGAGAGATTTATTAAAAAACAAAAACCAATCAGAATAATGAAAGAAATTTTGATCTTGATTGTAATGTTTTCTTTTATTCCATTTGTATTTGCTCAAGAATACCCAGAATTGGGAATTAAGGTTGTGACTGTAGCTGAAAATTTAAAAATTCCTTGGTCAATAGCTTGGACTCCTGATGGAATAGGGTTTTTTACAGAAAGGGGTGGTAGTCTAAGGGTTATTCAAGATGGACTAGTTTTAGAGGATCCCATTTTAAATTTAGATGTTGGCGGAGTTGAAGGAGGATTGTTGGGAATTGCAATTGATCCCAACTATTTTGAAAACCATTACATCTATCTGTATTATACCTACTACGATTTTCTTTCTACAGAGAACAAGGTTGTTCGATTTGTAGAATCTGATCTTAATTTAGCAGAAGATAAAGTTTTGATTAAAAAAATTCCTGGTGGTCCGTTTCATGATGGAGGAAGAATTGAGTTTGGTCCTGATGGTAAGCTGTACATAACAACAGGGGATGCAGGAAATGCTGGGTTAGCACAGGATAAAAATTCTGTTGCAGGAAAAATTCTTAGAATAAATTCAGATGGCTCAATACCAGAGGACAATCCATTTTCTAATTCTCTAATTTACTCTTATGGACATAGAAATCCACAAGGTTTTGATTGGGATCAGTCTGGAAATCTCGTTGCCACAGAGCATGGACCAACAGGTTGGAGAGGGGTAGCACATGATGAAATTAACTTAATCATGCCTGGAGGCAACTACGGATGGCCAGATATTATTGGAGAAGAAACTAAGGATGGACTTATTTCCCCAATTTTACAAACTGGTGATGATACATGGGCGCCATCTGGTGCAGAGTTTTATGATGGCGATAAAATTCCACAGTGGGTTGGAAAATATTTTGTGGCAGCGCTTCGTGGAAATCATTTGCATATGATCGAATTTGATTTAGAAAATAATATCGCCCTATTCGACAAAAAACTTTTTTCAGGTGAATTTGGTAGGTTAAGAGATGTTAAAACAGGTCCTGATGGGTATCTCTATGTTTTAACAAGTAATCAAGATGGGAGAGGTCCACTAAAAATTAACGATGATAAAATTCTGAGAATCATGCCGATAATTGATATTCATAATTTTGAAGATTGTGTGAATGCAGGGAATCCCGTAATGGAATCTAATCCAAGACAATGTAGAGCTGGAGATCAGAATTTTGTTGAAGAAATTAAGGTATCACAACAAAAAATACCAGAATGGGTAAGAAACATCTTTGTTTGGTATGGACAAGAAAAAGTATCTGAAGAGGAGCTTCTAAATGCCATTAAATTCCTTGTACAACAGAAAATAATCAACCTAGAGTTGACCTTAAATTAATAAATCCAACCCTGCACCAAAATAATAACCTGCAAGAATTGTACCTGTAGACCAGATCAAAGAACCTGCAAAAGTGTACAATACAAATTTTATAATTTTCATTTCAAGCAATCCTGCAGGAATAGAAATCATCTCTCTCATTACTGGAACCATTCGTCCTAGAAATACTGCCTTATCACCATACTTTTCAAACCAAATTTCTACTCGTTCTAATTTCTTTTCGGATATTTTCACATACCTTAGATAACGCAATAAAATTACTCTTCCAAGCTTTAGCGCTATGAGGTAAATTGCTGTGGTTCCAATAGTTGCTCCAAGGGCCCCTAAAATTATCATGGGTATTACAGAAATTATTGATAATCCTGCCTGAGAGGCCAAAAATCCTGCAGTTGGAAATACTGCAAGTGTTGGAATTGGTGGCACTATAGTTTCAAGCAAAGCAGCCAAGAAGACTCCCTCATACAGATGACCTGCAAGAAAATCGCTAATCCATACTAGAAACGAATCAAAAGGTTCCAATAGAATCTCAAAAGAGGCCCTTCCTAAATTACTTTACAACATTAAAATTCTGATTACTTGTGATGAAGTTTTTTTAGATAATCAAAAAATGGCTCTCCTTCAAATTCCACATAATCCTCAATTGGATTAATCTTCATTTCTGTAAAATACTTGTCATATACTGTTTGACGTTCATGATCTAGTGGGGGTGAGCAAAAACACATTTCAGACCATTGAGCTATTCCAGGTTCTGTAATTTTTGCCCTCTTCATGGAGCTTACGATTTCTAGCCCATCTGGTTTTTGGTTTTCAATGGTGCCATCAGTGAGTTTTTGGAAAAATTCCTTTAATCTTTCTGAATTGAATTTTGCTTTAATTGAATAAATCATATTAGTTTGATGTGGTTATTGATACTTTAATTTTCTAGGGAAACTATTTTGCAATATAGTAATAATTAATTGGATCATGTGGTAATTGTTTAACCTCTACTTTTGAAAATCCGGCTTCATTTAACATATCTATTGCTTTTTCTTTTCCCCACATTGCCCCTAATCCATGACCATTAAGAGCTAGAGATACAGTCATGCAATGAAGACATGAAACTGTATACAAAAATGGCCCTAAAGGATGGGTTTTATTATTTTCAAGCTGCGACGAGGAACCAATGTCTTGCATCAAAAATATTCCGTCGTCTTTTACTGCTCTTCTAATATTGTCTAAAACTTTAGCTGGGGCAGCTTGATCATGAATAGCATCAAAGGCCGTAACAAGGTCAAATTTTTCATTTTCAGGAAAATGTTCTACATCTTGTATCTGAAAAGAGGTATTTTTGTTTCCAAGTTTTTTTGATTCTGTAGCTGCGTATTCTATTGCTTCTTTTGAAAAATCATAGCCTGTATATTGAGAATTTGGAAAATTTTTTGCCATTAAATTAATGGCCCTTCCACTACCACAGCCTACATCAAGTACTCTAATTCCTGTTTTTAGACGCTCAACAAGTCCTGGAACTAGCGGAAGAATGCTACTTACAAGTGCAGGAAGAACAGTTTGTGCGCTTTCTTCGGCCATCACCTCATGAAATCGGTGATATGACTCATATGGAACACCTCCCCCCTTCTCAAAGCACTTTACTATCTTATCTTCTACATAGGCCAAGGCTGGGATCCATTGCATTGAGGAAGCAAAGTTGTAGCTCCCATCCCTGCTGAGAAGTTTTGCTTTTTCCTCAGAAAGAGAATAAGTCTTGTTCAAATGGTCATAATCAACTATTTTTCCAGTAACCATTGCTCCAAGCCACTCTCTTACATATCTCTCATTGAGATTTGATTTTGCAGCTAACTGTTCGGAGGTCATTGAAGTACAGTCATACATGGAGTCAAATAGCTTAGTTCGATGTCCAACAGAAAGCATCAATGCAGTTGCTGCCTTGTTCATCACATCTAACATGTAATCTTCAAAGTTTTCCATTTTTCATCTCCATTAGTTTAAAAATATTTTATGAATGCTTTCTTTTGTAATGTGGAGTTTGTAAATATCATCGTTTTTTACAAGAAAGATTCTATCATGCATTAAGAATAATTCAATCAAATCTGTAATATCTGAATTCATCAAATCGCTTGATTTGTATGGACAAAACATTAAACCTGGAAGTCTTGATTCATCATAAGCTTTTTCAATCTCCATTGCATTATCAAATGAATTGTTTGCAACATCTGTAATTACAAAATCAACACAACACAGGGG
>JARRMG010000067.1:0-4290 GCA_037386265.1 Nitrosopumilaceae archaeon | reverse complement strand
GTCCAGGAAGAATGGAGTCACGAAGTATGGTATGCTCTTGGCTCTTAGAATCTAGAACAGATATAGAGTTTTGTGGCATTCTATTTGTCATATCAAAAAGAATTCTTTTACTTGTCAAACTGGAATTCAATGCTTCGAGATAACCCAAACCAACCATCGTCAAGCTGAGTGATTTTAGTTTTGAAGATATTGGATGAATCATTCCTAAAGTTTCAGAGGAAGATAATTTAGGAGTCAATTTTTCAATTCCATATCCTAAAGCTACTTCCTCAACTAAATCCATTGGACCAAAAATAACAAATCTATATGGAGGGATTTGGCAAGTGATTTTTTTGCCGATAACTGAAGCATCCAATCGAGATTTTTTTAAAGAAGAAACAATCACCTGATGGCTCAGGGATAATCCCAAAGAATCGTTTACCAAAGAAGGACTAATAGAGATTTTCCTATGGTTCAGTCTAGGTGTGTTGTTTTTTGCACCCTTGATATTTACTGACTCTAAAGAAAATCCTGCAGCTTGGAGAATTGTTGCTACAACAGAAAGCATATCTTCAGCATCATTTTTGTTAATTCCAGTTACTTCAACGAAGAGATTATTTGTTTTTGTAGTAACAGTGGTTTTGTCTGCGTTAACAATTGGCGGAAAAGAAACTGTATCATCGTTAGAATCTACAATTATTGGAACCTGTGGCGAATTTCCCAAAACATATCCATAATCTTGTCCAACCTCGGTATTTTGTAGAATTTCGGAAATTTTTTGTTCTACTTTAGAATTAAGAGGAATGAATTTGTAATTTCGATCAGTTGTGGTGTAAGTTAATGGAAAACAAATCTTATCTAAATCATGAATTCCTATTGAAGATTTTTTTCTTTTTCTTCCTATTCCAAAATGAAGATCTTCTTGCATGGCCATAAGTTGCTTGATTATTTTATCATCAATTTTCCCATTTTTTGCGACGATTCCAGTAACAAATGGTCTTATTTTTGAAACGTTTGGTTTTACATTAATTGCATAGGTTTTGGATTTTTTAATTTTCAACTTGATTGAACCAGTTTTAATTCCCAATATTCCCTGAAGTCCCAAAGATATTCCAAAGTCAGTTGAGTAGTCTGGCCTGTTTGGACTATATTCTACCCTTACCAAATCCTTGTCATCTGATTCTATGTCCAAACCCAAGAAAGGTAATGATTCGGAGATTTGTTTTTTTGAGGCTTTTCCAACTAGTTTTTGTAATCTAGAATAAGATATCTCTACTACTGGCATTTGGTTGCACTCCTAAGCCAGTTTAGATTGTTATTGTAAAATTCTCTAACATCATCCAGACCATATTTCAGCATAGCAATTCTTTCTATTCCGCCTCCCCATGCAAGGACAGGTTTTGTAATTCCTAATGGTTTGGTTACTTCTGGCCTGAAAATACCCATACCAAATAGTTCGACCCATTTTCCTAATCTTTCATTATACACCATTGTTTGCAATGATGGTTCAGTGTAAGGGAAAAAGGTTGGCCAGAATTTTATTTTTGTAATTCCAATTCTACGGTAAAATTCTTGTTGGATTCCCATGAGATTTCGCAAGTTGGCATCCCTGCCAACAACTACACCCTCAATTTGATTAAATTCTACCAGATGTTTGTAGCTAACTTTTTCATTTCTAAAAACGCGGCCCAATGAGAAAACTCTTGCTTCATCAGGTTTAGTTTCAGCAAGGTGTTTTATTGTAACACATGTAGTATGAGTTCTTAAAACCATCCTACGTGCTTCATTGATATCCCATTGATATCGCCAATTTTTCTTATGAGAACTAGATACTTGTCTGATTTGTTCAGGAGATGCAATTTTTTTGTCAGATATGCCATCAAGATAGAATGTATCTTGTAGTTCTCGTGCAGGATGGTCTTGCGGAGTGAACAAAGCATCAAAATTCCAAAAGCTTGATTGAGTCATGGTTCCATAAATCTCTGAAAACCCCAACGTGACAAAAATTTCACGAATTTCATCAATAGTGTCTTTTAATGGGTGAGTCCTTGCAACAAAAACTTCAGGAACCTTTGCTTCAACGTCAATAGCCCCTGAATCAGAATCTGAAATATCTAGAATTTGAGCATTTTTTGTAAGAGAAATCTGTTTGGTTTTAATCAAATTTTCAATGATAAATTCAGGCCTTCGCATGAGACTTTGCAAATCTTCTTTGTCAATTTCTTGCCCAGAAACAGAATTTTTTCCAATTTGTTTTAGTGTTTTTTCACCTGGAATGTTTGCAGGATAAGTCTTTAGAGAAAGTTCATTTTCTTTTGATTCAACCCAGTCGTTTTTCTTTGCCAAACCCATGGCAGGACCAAAAACAGATCCCAATTGTTTTTGTAAATCAGAGATTTTCATTGAACCATCCTTGATCAAATCAACTAGTTTTCTTTCTGGAAGTCCTGACTCGAAAGCCTCAAGACCATTTTTTCCAAGGCTTAGGGTGATGTTTTGAGATTCATTCACAATTGCCAAATCTTTGAGCCTAAGCCATTCTATTCCTCTTCGAACTTGGTCTGGAGAAAGTTGAGTTAATTCACCTATTTTTTCAGGAGTTAATTTTGATTCAGATTTTAGAACGGAAATTATTTTTTTGTCAATTTCATGAAAAACTTGTGACAATAGCAGAAAGTTCGAAAAAGACTTTTTAAACCTTAACCTAAGTCAAATTGAATGTCAACTGAAGACTTCGTTGTAACTCCTTGGCATGTTGAAGGGGATATCGATTATGATAAATTAATCAAGCAGTTTGGTACTGAAAAAATTTCACCTGAAATTCTTGAGAGAATTAAGAAAAGTACTGGAGAAGATCATTTTATGCTCAGACGAGGAGTGTTTTTTTCTCATAGAGAGATGAATAGAGTTTTAGAAGATTATGAGAATGGAAAAAAATTCTTTCTATATACAGGAAGAGGACCTTCTGGTCATACTCATATTGGTCACCTAGTACCATGGGTATTTGCCAAATGGCTTCAGGAAAAATTTGATGTAAATATGTATTTTCAGCTCACAGATGATGAGAAATTTTTTGCAAAGCCAGATCTGACTTTGGAAGACACGAAAAAATTTGCGTATGAAAATGCCTTGGACTTTATTGCATTAGGGTTTAAATCAGAAAATACCAAAATCATAATCAACACTAGAAATATTCAAACTCTATACCCAATTGCCGCTCAAGTTGCAAAGAAAGTTAATTTCTCAAACACCAAAGGAGTCTTTGGATTCACCAATGAAACCAACATTGGAATGATATTTTACACATCGTTACAGTCAGCACCATGTTTTATTGAAGACAAACCTGTTTTGATTCCTCTTGGTGTTGACCAAGATCCTCATTTTAGAATTACAAGAGACATTGCGCCAAAAATAGGAAAACCAAAGCCCGCTCTAATTCACAACATTATGATTCCGGCCTTAGAGGGACCTGGTGGAAAAATGTCAGCATCTAGTGAAAATGGGACGGTATTCACGACTGATACTCCAAAAGTTGTAAAAAAGAAGATTAACAAATATGCATTCTCAGGTGGTCAACCCGATATTGAGCAACACCGAAAAATTGGGGGCAATCCGGATATTGATGTTTCGTATCAATACCTTAGAATTTTTTTCGAGCCAGATGATAACAAGTTAAAATCAATTTATGAAGATTACAAATCAGGAAAGATGCTTACTGGAGAACTAAAGGCAATACTAATTGAAAAAATAAATGCATTTCTTGAAGTACATCAGGAAAAGAGAGAAAAAGCAAAAGACCAGATCAATGAATTTCTATATGAAAACAAATGAAAATTAGGATAAGTTGCGAAGACAAATATGAATCACAAAAATTAGCTAGTCTTATTTTTATCAAAGATTCTAATGAAACTTTTGTTGCAAGAATTCTAAACATTATCGAAAATGAGATCGTTTTAGAATTGAAAGACAAATCTGCTCATAGTGTGCTACTAAAAGACAGTAATCAGGTAGTTATTTTTGCTGATTTTATTCAGTCAGTAGTAGAAAAAGAACACAAAATTACCTCAATTGATATTTTTGGAGAAGAAGTTGAAATTGATAAGACAGAAATCTAGTCTATTTTATGCCGATTTTTAAATTAAAAATAATCATCTGAAATAACAAAAAGGGGGATCTAAAACCTACAGGCCAAATGCCGCATAAAAAGCAACTACGCCAACAATTACTATTAGACTAATTCCTAAAGCCTTAGCGTCATTATTCATGATTTTAGTTCAAAATTATTATAATTAAAGTGTTAATAAATTCTCA
>JARRMG010000066.1:0-10309 GCA_037386265.1 Nitrosopumilaceae archaeon | reverse complement strand
TGCCATCCATTTTGGGCATTTTGACATCCATAAATGTTAAAGCCGGATTTACCGATTTGAACACTTCAATTGCCTCTAATCCGTCTCTGGCAGTAACTACCTCATAACCTAAAGTTTCAATCATGTATGCTGTGTTTTCTAAAAGAGGTAGATCATCATCTACAATCAAAATTGTATTATTGGTAATCAATCTGAAATCATTCCTCCTTCACTACTTTGCCACCATTTTCAAGATCAACTTTAACATTTTTTGGAAACCTTATAGTGAATGTAGTTGGATTATTTTTAACCAGAATTGAACCGCCATGTTGTTCAATAATATTTTTACATGTTGCTAGCCCTAACCCTGTTCCTTGAAATTTGGTTGTAAACAGTGGCTCGAAGATTTTATCTACCAATTCTTCAGGTATGGGTGGACCTGAATTTTCAATATTTATTTCATAATGCAAATTGTCTTTTTTTGATGAAATAACGATCTCTCCAGAATTATCCCCTATGGCCTGAACCGCATTTAATATTAGATTAATTAAAACAATTTCCATTTTCTGTTGATCACAATTCAATTCAATGTTGGTGTGGGAATTTTTTATTGTCAGATTTGGTGGTATCTGAATTGTATTTAGAGCCGTGTTAATCATTTGATCAAGCCTTACAGCCTTAATATTGGCAGGAGTTATTCTAACATACTCTAATACATCTTTGATTTGATGCGAAATTCTGCTAATTCCAATATCTATGTTAGAGAATAATTTGTCGATTTTATCATCATCCCCTTTGAATTTTCTTTTCAATACGTCTGTTGCTGTTTTTATTACTGCTAATGGATTTTTCATATCATGGGCCATACTGGCAGAAAGTTCTCCTATTGCAGTTAATCTTTCATTTTTTACCTTAACCCGCTCCTCTGCTAGATCTTTTTCAGTTTCAATTAACTTTTTTAGAGATTTAGACAAATCATTGTAAGAATTGGAAAGCAAGTTTATTTCATGCAATTTGCTGGCTTCTAACCGAATATCAAAATTTCCTGAGGAAAGTTGTTTGTAAGTTTTAGTTATCCTTGTCAATGGTTTTGAGACAAACACCGTTATGATTATTCCGATGATAACAGTAACCAAAGCTCCAATAATTGCTGGTATTGCAAGTGAGTTTCTAACATCTTCTAATGATGATATGATATTTTCTTCTTTTTCGGTAAGAATCACTATCCATCCTAGCCCTAAACCGATACTTTCTTTTGATTTTGCATATGAAATAATTTCTTTAGAATCATTCCTTAAAAATTTGAAGTTCCCTTCCTCTTCAGTCAAGTTTTCCATAAAATTAACTTTGAGATTCTCACCATAAATTATCTTATTGTGATAAATTATCATTCCATCGCTATTCAAAAGAATGACTTCTTTGTTTTGTTCTTCTAGTAATTGGATATTTTTAAAAAAATCTTCTAACAAATGATCTATGCTAATTAAAACTCTAATGTTTCCTAAAAATTCTTCATTTTCATTTGAAATAGATATGCCTAAAGGTACTGCATAGGTTCCATAAGCTGGAAAGTATTCAATTTCACCTACATAGGCTCCGGCATCTTTGGTTTTCTGCCACCACTCCTTGTCGGTTTGAACATAGTCTGCCACTCCAAAAATCAACACAACATTTGCACCGTATGCATTTGTGACAAAAAATTCTTCGGCAAAATCAAACCCATACGTTTGATCATAGTTTTTTATTATTGCCGTTAATTCATTTTGGTGTTTTTGTTCAACTGCCTGGGTAATGAATGGCAAATATCGGTCAAAATTCTCTATGGATGGGTTTTTTTGTTCCAAGTATTCATCAAGATCCTCAATTTGAGAAAACTCTTCATTTGAAGCTCCTAAAATGTCTCGTATCTCCTTGGCCTTTTCTAATGACTGGAAATCGATCATTCTTCCCTCAATGAACAAATCTAGATTTTGCATTAAATTGCTGGCAAGTACTTGATTTCTTAATGCTTCAGACTCTACAAGTCTCTCAGAATTAACCTGAAAAGTAACATATGCTTGAACTCCATAAACTATGGTAATTATTGACATTCCAATGATTAGAATGTAAATTATTTTTAAATTCAAACAATCCATTGAATTTAACATTAGATTTTAAGTTAAAGGCACCCCGCAGGGCGGGATTAATTTTCTTATAACAAATTTTATATTTTTTATTTATGTCAAAAACCCAATACCGATCAGAAATGGCAATAATGCATGATATTTTGTCATATACTGCTAATGAAGGTTCATCTGGTGTGAAAATTTCGAGACTTTCCCGCAAAGCAAACCTATCCCATTATGCATTAATTGATAAATGTCAAAATCTTATTGAAGCTGGATTAGTTGAAATGATCCATAATGAGAGACATAGAATTTATGTTCTTACTGAAAAAGGGATAAAATTCTACGGAGAATTAGGCAGATTTCTAAATCTTGTTCAGTCTTTTAATCTTCGATGTTAGATATGGATACTGAGATTTGAAACAAATCTCTACCTATAGCAAGATAATAGAAAAAAATGAAGTCTGAAGTAAATCAAGCTTTTAAAGTAATTACTCCTAAAGTCTTGGGCATCATCCGTGAGTCAGTTTAGCTTAGTTTACCTCTGGAGCCCTTAGCGGTGATCGTTGTAGATACTGTCGCCCTACCAGGCTAGGCTACGACCCCACAACAAGGATTGCAAAAGACTTGAATTTTAAGTTACTTTAACCAAGATTTATTTGAGATAAAACTGATTTTAGAATTGTTTAAAAAATCATGGTTAAACAAATTATTTTAGCAGTTGGAGCAATTCCAGCTATTGTTGCATTGCTAATCGCCATCCCATTAATTACAAAACCTGATATTCCATTTTCTGCGGCAAATCCCAATGATACACTTGAAATTGAATACACAAAACATCAATTATCTAAGGTATCATTTGGAATTACAGACAAGTTATCATCTCAAAAAACAGAGATTCTCCTAATCAAAAATAATGGGGATGTAAAATATTCCGTTACAAAGGAGGGCTACCCGCAACCTGAAATCGAATCTAAATTAAGTAAAGAAAAACTCAAAAAGTTAACAGCACTTATCAAAGAAACAGGATTTATTGCAATACCCTCTGAGTCCTTTCCGGTCAAAGACGATGTATTGCAATACCAAAAGTCAAACGTCAAAGTAACTTTGAATGGAGCAATTAAACAGATACACTGGCCACAACAAAATGCTACTGAAAAATTCATTCCTCCAATTATCACCATGGTTGAATCTGAGTTAGATGAAATTGTAGAACAGATTAGTGAATAGGTACAAATAGTCTCAGAGAAGAATTAGATTATGCTGCCATTAGCAGGTGAAAGGGAAAATGCCAAAGGAATAGTTTTTGAGAAATCTGACTCTAATGAAATTTCTCGTGGAACCTCAACTCTAAAGCGAGGGTTTGCTCACATGCTAAAAAACGGAGTAGTTATGGATGTAACATCCGTTGAGCAGGCACAAATTGCAGAAGAAGCAGGTGCTGTATCTGTTATGGTTTTAGATAAGCTACCTTCTGATGTCCGAAAAGCAGGAGGAGTTGCAAGAACTGCAAGTATTAGAATTATTCAGGACATTATGGATTCTGTAACGATACCTGTGATGGCAAAATGCAGAATAGGACATGTGTATGAAGCAAAAGTCCTTGAGGAAACAGATGTTGACATGATTGACGAGTCCGAAGTTTTGACTCCGGCAGATGAACATCATCATATTTGGAAATGGGATTTTACAACTCCATTTGTTAATGGTGCAAGATCCTTGGCAGAGGCTTTACGTAGAATAGAAGAAGGAGCTGCAATGATTAGAACAAAAGGAGAACCTGGAACAGGAAATGTTGCAGAAGCAGTTACTCATATTAAAAAAGTAAACGATGAATTACGAGCAATAAAGTCAATTTATGATTCAGGGGACAATCAAGATCTTGTTAGAATGGCAAGAGAATTCAAAGTATCTTATGATATTGTAGAAGAAACAGCAAGACTTGGAAGACTACCAGTTGTTAATTTTGCAGCAGGGGGTATTGCAACTCCTGCTGATGCAGCATACTTGATGTCACTTGGATGCGATGGAATTTTTGTAGGTTCTGGAATTTTCAATGCAAACGATGCAGCTGAACGAGCAAGAGCCATTGTCTTGGCGACTACATTTTGGAATGAATCAGAAAAAGTCAAAGAAGCACAAAAAATGATTGATGAAAGACAATCAATGCTAGGTCTTGATGTTAATACTTTAGAATTAAGAATGCAGGAACGTGGAGGTTCGGCTTGAGTCTAAATGTCGGTGTATTGGCTATTCAAGGAGATGTTCAAGAAAACCTTCTTGCAACCAAAAAAGCACTCGAAGAATTAAATCTAGAAGGAACTGTTATTGATGTTAAAACTGCTCAAGATATAGAGAATCTAGATGGCCTAATAATTCCCGGTGGGGAGAGTACCACGATAGGACAACTATCTCTAGTAAATTCCTCACTCAAGGTAATGAAGGAAAAAATCGAAAAAGGAATGCCTGTCCTTGGAATTTGTGCAGGCATGATTTTACTCTCAAAAACCGCAGATGACCGCGTAGTTGGAAAGACAAATCAACCTCTATTGGATTTGCTTGATGTTAAACTCGAGAGAAACTCCTTTGGAAGACAACGTGAATCATTTGAGGCAGATGTTTCAATGGAATCAATAAACATACCAAAATTCCGGGGAGTATTCATCAGAGCTCCATCCGTATCTGATGCAGGTTCTGATGTGCAAGTTTTATCAAAATTTAATGAAAAAATAGTCGCGGTAAAAAAAGGAAACATAATTGGAACCTCATTTCATCCAGAGCTAACTAGAGATGTTTCATTACACAAATATTTTGTAAATCTAATTCAAGAATCAAAAAATTAAGTCTAGTCTTCCAAGTTATGCATTGATTTTAGATCTTTTTGGTATGGTGCTAAATTTTCTGGAACAGGAAATGAAAAGGAATCTTTTAGGGATAAGCCTTTTGCTTTCTTTTCATTCCATACCTTCGAGTTAAACTCTGTGATCTCCTCAGTAACTTTACTTTGATACTCTACATCGTCTGCTTCAACCTGTAATTCTTTATGAATACTTTGTGGGGAATACAATGTCCTCCACAGATGATCTGTGATAAATGGAGTTATAGGTGCAAGTAATTTCAAAACCGTTGACAATGTTTTATGCAGTGTAAAAATGGCGCCATCTCTTTCTTCATCTGAAAAACCAATTCCATATGCTCTTGCTTTTACCATCTCTATATAATGAGCAGCAAAAACATTCCATGTAAATTCCCTAATAGCAATTGCTGGAACAAAGAAATTGTATTCATCGTATCCCTTTTTGCATTCCTTTACAAGGTTGTTAAGCTCTGCTAATATCCACTCATCTGTAGGTGAGGGTTTTCCTGATTCAATTACTGGAAAACTAGACAAGAATCTGGAGACATTCCATAGTTTGCTGAGAAATTTCTTTGTGGATTCTATTTTTTGTTCATTGCATCTAAAGTCATATCCATGATTAATCTCACTGGCACTCCAAAACCTAAAGGTGTCAGCTCCCAATTTTTCAATTACAGGAAGTGGGTCTATCGCATTTCCCTTACTTTTACTCATTTTCATGCCCTTTTCATCAAGACCATATCCCATTACCCACGCCTCAGACCATGGTTTTGAGCCTGTGAGCTGGTCACACCTAAGAAGTGTATAGTAAAGCCAGGTTCTTACAATATCTTTGGCCTGGGGTCTAATTGTAGTGGGATATACTTTGTTGAAAAAATCCTGGTCTCTGTTGTATTTGGAGACAAAAAGAGGAGATACGCTAGAATCCATCCAAGTATCAAATGTCCTCTCCTCTCCAACAAATTCTGCAGATTCACATTTTGTGCATTTTTCAATTGGACACTTGTCTGACCAAGGTTTGTAATATTTTCCTGGTTGTGGAATATGGGGTTCAGAACATTTTTTGCAATACCAAATGGGAATCTCCGTTCCATAATATCTTCTCCTAGAAATTGGCCAATCAATGTTTATTGATTCTAACCAATTCATTAGAATTTGCTTATGCATTGATGGATAGAAGGTGATTTCTTTTCCTAATCTTTTTATTTTTTCAACTGATTCTTTTTGTTTTAGGTAATATTCTTCCATTGGAATAATCTCAATTGGGATTTTACTTCTCTCTGAAACTGGTGTTCTGTGTACAATGTCTTCTGTTTTTTCTACAAAGCCTTTAGCTTCTAGATCTTCTATGATCTTTGTTCTTGCTTGTTTTGGTTTTAGTCCGGAATATTCTCCTGCAGCTTGAGTCATTCTACCATCAAGTCCAATTGCCACTACTTCTTCTAATTCTAATTCTCTAAATAATGCCACATCATTTTGATCACCATAGCTACAAACCATAACAGCTCCTGAACCAAACTCCATCTGCGCGGAATGATGTGTACGAAGCTCAACTTCTGCCTCTGTTATTGGAACAATTATTTTTTTACCGATATATTGAGAATATCTTTCATCTTCAGGATTCACAATGATTGTTTTACATGCGCACAAAAGTTCAGGCCTTGTACTTGCAATAATAATTTCCTTATCGGTATCTTTGATCTTAAACTTCATGTAAACTAATTTTGTTGGTAAATCTTGGTAGATTATTTCCGCATCGGCAATTGTTGTTCCTGAAACCCAATCATAGTTATTTGGACGATTTGCAAGATAGATTTGGCCTTTTTTCCATAAATCCATAAACGTGGATTGAGTCAAGGTCCGGTATTCCTCAGAATCTGTCCTGTAATAGTTTGCAAAGTCTCCGCTTATGCCTAGATTCTTCATTATCTTTCTGTGTAGAGTTCTACAGGAAGTCCGTTTCTGTCAATCCCTATTGGAAAATAGACATTCTTTCCTGCCATTCGTGCCGTTCGGGCAATCATGTCGATCTGGGAATAGTGAGCGGCTGCTCCAATATGCCAAGGTCTGCCAGACGGATATGGTGGTGGTGTATCTATGGTAAAATTGTCATCTTTTGGAGAAAATTCATAAATTTTTTCCTCTTGCCATTGTTTTAGAATTGCTTTTTCAAGCTCTGGGTTCCATGCTTTTTCTGTAATTTTTGGTTCCATTTTCCAACTATCTTGAAATGTTTGAGATAATGTGTGAACCTTTATTGTAACCTTCGTAAATATAGACTCCTACTGCCTCTACATTTGGGGGCATTTTAGGAGCTAATACATCTGCCCAACAAGCTCTACCATCACTGAGGATGTATGTCCATGCAAAATTGAACATTTTTCAACTAGGGGCAAAATATGAGCATAATCAAATGAAAATGATGCATCTTCTAAAAATATAGAACCTGTCTGCGGGGTCTTGTCGTAAAAAACAATGTCTTCTAATTCCTTAATCTGGGCAGTATACTTTGGATGGCCAATTGCCATAACTTTCCCTTCTAAATTATCCTTGATCTCTTGATATTTTGTAATATCGTTTTCACTATCAATTACTTCAATGAGTCCCTTGCTTGTCTTAAAATCAATTTTTACTTTTTTTCCGTTTTTCAGGGTCAATTCATGGTCATATTGGTACTCTTCTTCAAGAAATGCAAGCATTTGAGCTACGGTCAGCTCTGTTCTTGTTCTCATCAGATTTCCCTTTTTGTCGATATATCGAAAATCAGAGTCTAATAATGTGGGAGTTGACGTCATGTGAAGTCATCTGTTTGCGGTTCTGTATATAAATTCTGTAAAAAATTTGAGACCATAAATTATGGCTGATTATTTTTTGAGAAGGACAAAAAAAGTCACGGATAAAAAACCGTGATTATCTTTGATAGAACCCAACCTTTTTGATTAGTCCCTCAAAATCAAGTTTCTCAAGAGATTTTTCTTCAAGGATAGGAACAATATCTGATTTGGATATCATTTCTCTTGTCCAACTCCCACTGTCGCCCGACATCATACTATATTCGTAGAAATCTGTGATATACTCTAGTTAGCTTTGATGATTAGTTTTTAGCTTGATTTTACAATAGGCGATCAAGAATTAACAATGGAAAAATTTGAGACCTAGATTATCTCAAGATTTAGTACTTTGATTCACAAACTACCGAGGATGGTCATCGCCGTAAGCTTGGGCTGCTCCGCGGCTGCGTCGAGGTTGCGGATCCGGGCAACGAGTCGGCTCGTTGCGCCGACAATCCGCTGCATGAATCCCTGATAGAGAACATCGAAACCGTCCGCGGGATTGGTTATCGTTTCGCGCGATAATTGTTGGCAAAAATGTGGTGGGATGAACCCACCTGGGATAGGGAGGTGATGAAGGAAGTTTCAGATAAAGTTAATGTAGAATTAAAATCAATAATTAAAACACCAATCACCATTCCTCCAAACACATCCATACTGGATGCAAGAGACATACTACTTCGGCATCGGATTGGAAGGTTGGTAATAGAATTTGGTAAAAAACCAGTGGGAATTATCACTGAAAAAGATATTGCAAAAAGTGTCTCTATATTTAATAAAAAACCGCTAGGAAAAATTCTGGTCCGAGAAATAATGTCAAAAAATCTGATAACATCGTTACCTGATGCATCAATTCATGAATGTGCTAATTTGATGAAGAAAAATGGAATTAGTTCAGTGGTTGTAAAAAACAAGAAAAATAAATTAATTGGGGTCGTTACAAAAACTGACCTTGTTTCAACTTTTCTAATTCAAAGTACAGCATCGCTTGCCATATCAAAAATAATGTCAAAAAATGTAATAACAGTCTCTCCAAACGATTCGATATTTGAAGTTGAGAGCATTTTGTTTAACAACAACGTTAGAAGAGTGATTGTTGCCAAAAATAAGATTCCTGTGGGAATAATTACATACCGTGATTTTATTCCAGCAAAGACTTTTGATCTGCATCGAGAATTCACCGATCCTGTGGAAAGCTCAGAAATTGCACAGAATTCTCAACTCAACGAATTTAATGTAAATCGATTAAGCTATCTCCTTACATTTGCTGCAAAAGACATAATGACTAAAAATCCGTTTGTTGTTTATCCGGACGATGTCGTTTACACTGCGGCAATTTTGATGATAAGGCATGATATAAGTGGGATTCCAGTGATAAAAAACAAGAAGTTGGTTGGAATAGTTACAAAATCCGACATAGTAAATGTATTGGCAGATTTAAAATAATTCCAATTATTTGAAATTATTTTTTATGATCTCCCCAAACACAAAAGATGCAGGAATCATAGTAAACATTAGATATTTTTCTGGTGCAACCGCATTTACAAGCGCAATTTTTTTGTTGCATTCTTATCTGAATGCTCTCCTACTATTTCTTTGATAGTCTTTTTGCTCGCTCAAAACCAGTCATTACCCATTTCATGGCCACCGCAACAGTAGTTGACTTTGAATCAATCTCGATCCACCCTGCTTTGGCTCCATGGGAAAAAGGTCGAATTGCTTTTATTTTTACAGCCTCTACCTGCTGATCCTTGGGAAGTCTTACAATCATCTGATAATCATTTTTGTTGCTAAAACCAACAAAAAACTTCTTGTTAATTGAATAACATTGATAGCCAAACATTGATCTTTTTGTGATCTTTGGCATTTTTTCAAGTTTTGCAATAACTGGAAGGTAATTCTTCATCGTACTTTCTGCCTAATTTTGGTTATTATTTTTAATCATACAAGGTGTAAAAATCGAACAAACACTTTCCCATATAGTAGAAAAACAATTCTATTTCATGAAGGTTCTCATTATTGATGATAATCAAGATATTACTGATCTCTTATCAAAATTCCTAAAATCAAAAGGAATTGAGAACAAGGTGGCCAATGATCCATTCGATGGGTTGGACCTAATTAAAAATGAAAAATACGATGTTATTCTTTTGGACATGTCGATGCCAGAATTTAGTGGAATTGATATTATTGACACATTAGATAGAGAAAAACTTCTCCAAGACCAGAAGATCATAATATTTTCTGCAATCTCTCTTACTTCTAGTCAGGTTATGGGATTGCTTAAGAGAAATGGAATTCATGATTGTCTGAAAAAACCATTGCAACTTGATAAGCTCTTAACGGCAATTACCTGCTAGATTCTGTTTTCTAAATTATTTGAGAAATTTTTTAAAAAAACATAACAAATAGCGAAACTTAAACCATCTCGTTGATTTCAATTTGTGAAATTCTGTCATTAAGTAATAAATCCCGACTAATGAGATGCCAATATGAAAGATTTTGCAAAAATTTTAGTTCCAGTTGACGGTTCCAAA
>JARRMG010000065.1:0-8159 GCA_037386265.1 Nitrosopumilaceae archaeon | reverse complement strand
CGCACGCTGCGGCACGACGACGGCGGCTTGATGTCCGGCCATCACGGCAACGAAAGCGGCGTACTGCCCGCGCGTCACTTCATATTTTCCTACACTAGAAACAGAATCAGGGATTGCAAATTGATATGAAAATGAACCGTTAGGAGAAGGCCTAAGAGTGGTAGCAGGACCTTCATGAGTACCACAGGTGAATGACCCACAAGTAATTTCAGATCCTGTTTTCTTAAAGACACTCACATTGTATTCTTCGAGATAGATCAGCTTGTTTGGTTTTCCCGTTACAAATACAACATCGCCAGGGTTGTATTGTGATTTGTCTGAGGATATCAATAAAGTAACTGGTTCATCTAGACCAAAAGCAAAGTCGTTTGCAACTCCAAATACATACTCTGTTTGTTTTTTCAAGTATGTAGCCTTTACTTTGTATTGTCCCTCACTAAAAATTGTAATTGGTAATTCGAAATCACTTTGAAACAATCCTCCTTGCTTAGGGTAAACAGATGCCTGGTGAATAATTTCTGTTGGTTTGTTTACTGGAGTTATTTTAAGAGTCACCCTCTCTGGAACTACTAGCCCTTCACTTCCTTGTTCTCTAGTGATCACAGACCCAAGTACCCTGAGTTTTTCTCCGGCATTATAGATTGGTTTTTCGGTATATACTGTTATTGGAGGGATGGAAAGAACATCATTTGCAGGGTCCCTTGAGACTTTAAAGAAGATGTCCTTTCCGGTAGAAGATGTAGAAACATGAATCTTGTAAATTCCAAGATTTGTCGCGGTAAGGGATCTGTCATCTAGTTTTATTGCAGTCTGTGTTTCAGCCAGAGGGGTAATCCAAGACCAAGAAAACCTTTGACCGTCTACTGTTGCACCCGAGTTTCTAATACTACCGTCAGGTTTTGTCAAGGAGATAGATACTGAAGATTCCCCTATTGGTGAAACGATTCCATTTAGATTTACTGTCTCCCCTAGCCCATAAACTTCCTTATTCAAAGATACAGAGACGCCAGATTCAGTCACTAAGGTGTCAGAAACAGAAAACGTTGCAGATTGTGAAAGTTTTAGATATTTTGCAGTTACCAAATATTGTCCTTCACCGAAAATACTCCTGCTCAGATCAGCAGTGACTTTATATCGACCAGAAGGATCTGGGACTGCAGTAAAATCATAAGAAACAGTGGAGCCAGTAGTTCCCAATCTGCCACCTCCTGTTCCGCCAATTATAGTTAGTGGGTTACCATCCCTGTCTTTTATCGAAATATTCACCACAGGAACAGCGGTGGTAGAGGTACTCGGTTCATTCACATAACCACTGATAGTTATTTGTTCACCAAAATCATAAACAAGTTTGTCAGTTGAAACCGAAAGAGGTTCGCGAATTAGCAAATCAGATCCAGGGTCATTCACCACTGTAAATGTCTTAATTGCAGTTCCTACTTCTTTTGAAACTTTAATTCTATAATCCCCTAATCTTTTATCACCAGATGGAATTTTAAAGGAATACTCAAATGATCCGTTTCCTTCTAATCTTACCACATCTAGAATTTTGAATGCCAAATCACCCCCTTCTAATTGATTAACACCGAGGGCAGTGTTTCTAGTTTGAAGAACTTCTAAATCTAAAGAGCTTACCCAGAGATTATTTAATCTCCCAGTAATTGTAACAACATCGCCTAATCCATAAACCTCTTTATCAGTCCACAAGGAAATTTTCACATCTTCTTTAAAATCTTCTACTAATTCAAAAGAAATAGAGGTCTTATCGACATATTCCCCAGTTAGGGTATAGGTTCCAAAAACAGGATTAACAGTAGTCATGAAAATTTTTCCAGAAAACTTTCCATCGGTAGGATAAAGAGTTCCAGTTTCAATCACTACCCCGTTGGGGTTTTTTAGATCATATTTTAGCCCCTCAAAGGGAATTATCTCAGAGGTAATTCCAGAAATAGAAACTGTTTCTCCTGGAAGATATTGAGATTTGTCAGTAATAATTGCAAAAATACCTTCTTCCACTAGTTCCAATTCAGAACTTGCCTCGCCAACTGAAAAGCTTGTTTCAGATGAAGAACCAGCATAACTTACAGAAACATCATAGACTCCTTCATTTATTCCCAATACAGGATGTAAACTTAGAGTTGTTTTGAATTTTAAATTAAAATCAGGATACAGTACTACCTTAGAATCATAATTTGGTCCGCTAATTGTTACAATGATAGATTGAGGTTTAAAATCACCAAGTTGTTCAACATAGACTTTTTCAGAGACAGTTCCCTGCAAAATCGCAGTTTCCCCAAAAATGTAGTTTTCTTTTGCAGAATTTATTGTAACAGAAACATCTTGAGAGGTTTCAGCAATAGGGATTTTTCCGTTCGAAGAGCCTGCATTAGACGTTACAAACTTCCAGTCATCAGAGCTGTCAACATCATACCCATCATAGATTCTCTGCCAAGATGTAAAATCATTTTTTATATCAGTCATCAAAGGTGTAGAATCAACTATGAATCCATTGTCGTCTCGTAGTTGAACTATTTCATTTGTATCAGTAAACCACACTGTTTTGTAAGAATATGTGATAAATTGTCCACTCTTAATTATGGTACCTGGAGGAATGGTCAAAGTTTGTTTGAGAACAGTGGTAGATGCAACCTTCCATCCTCCAATATCCACATCAGAATTTGTGGGATTGTAAAGCTCAACCCACTCTGTTGGTGAAGCAGAATCATCTCCAGGAGGATTAATATCGATTTCATTGATAACTATATGGTCTGCAATAGATGATTGAGCATAGACAGGAATCACAAATGCAATTAATAGTAAGGTGGAAAGTAAAATAGAGATATTTCTGATCATTGTTTTTTCCTACATGGAATTCAAGTATTGACTCTTTTTAGAATGAAATTGAGGAAAAGTTGAGCAAGTTGTTAAAGTTGACCTCAGAAAATGGAAATTTCTAATATTTTGCATGCGTATATTGTATTTTTTTGATATTTAGAGAGTTCGCATAATTGATCTGAATTCAAAAAGAGAAAAAGGAGGTTATCTTACCGATACGCGTCTTTTACTGGGTCTGCGTGTAGGACGAACAGCGTTTGATTTGTATTTTGATTTGTCAGTGGTAAGACTTCTCCCTTTCTTCTGAGATTTTCTTCTTGAAATAATTCTAATTTTTTCTTGTCTTTGAAGTTTTTTTAGTTTCTCAGAACTCATAGTTCTAGATTTTGCTAGTTTGGATGTCTTTTTTTGTCCTTGTTTTCGTAGATTTTTTCTTCTAGTTATCCATCCTTTTTTTGATGCTTCGGACCTCTTCTTTGATTCTGCAGTTTGAGATGTCTTTTTTTGTGATCTTTTCATATCAGATTCTAATCTTTTACTTACTAAAAATCATTTATTTTTCAGCATCGCAATTGGGGCATTTTTTATCAACGATTGTAAAACCACATTCCATACAGACCCCTTCACCAACTTCTTTTTCTATCATTCGTCGTTTCCTTCCGACATAGACCTTTATTCCAAAATACAATAAAATACCAATAATCAACGCATAGACTGGAGCCATGAATGGAATAAGGCCAATCATTACAAGAATAATTCCTGCAATCAAAACAACATCGCGTTTTTCAAAATACAATAAAGTCCCATCAATCAAGAATTGATAAAAAGGTGCCGGAGCTCAGAGCTATTAGGTTTACTTCATATCAAGTCATTACTCTAACTCTTCTTCATTGCTCGGCATAAAGATTAAGACATGATTTGATAATAAGATAATGTTAGTGGTGGGATCGGCGAGATTTGAACGCGCGACCTCTGCGTCCCAAACGCAGAATCATACCAAGCTAGACCACGATCCCAACGAATCATAAAAAATACCCAATTTAAGCTTGACAGATAGTAAGCAAAGAAACCTGCACACACCTTATTTCTAACATGAATTCCAGAGATCAAATACCTGTATTTTACTGACCGTTTTTCAATTCAAAGATACGATATGGTTTTTTGTTTTCGTAATAATGAAATGCCCAATTTTTATTATTTGTTTTTTTCTGTTTAAAAAGAAGTTTTTCTCTAGAAGATAATTTTGTATAAACCCTATTCCCTATAATGGTTTGATTTGGTTTAGCCACACTTTGCATCTTTGCTGCCAGGTTAAGAGTTAGTCCTATAAGGTCAATATGGGACCTACAAATTTTAATACAAAGCCATCAAAATCTTCAATTATATAAGACATTTCTTGAGAAAAAGTTCTAATTATCACTTCAAGTGCATTAGGTTTCAAATTCTCACTCATTTTGGTAGAACCAACTAAATCAACATAAAGGACAAACATTGGTAATCTTTCTGAATCATGTTTTCTTAGAAATTCATTTGAATGAGCCAATGCCAAGTGATGATATAAGAATCCCCTTTCAAGAGATTTTTGGATTCTTTCTTGAGATTTTTTTATCATTTGATTTGTTTTTCACCATAAGCAATTTAAGGATAAATGAAACCATGATTGCTATTTGGTTTGAGGAATTATCATTGGGTTTTCCTAAGAGAATTTTTATTTCTATAGACCAAATAAAATATCAACAGGCCAATTGCAGCGTATAATACAGAAACAATTTTTGCAGAATCACTTAGAAAATACATCAAACCCAAACAACTTGCAGCTCCAAGTATAGGAACGACAGGGTATAATGGGACTTTGAACGGTCTTACAACATCGGGCAATGTTTTACGTAATTTGATTAATGACAAGTTTACAAAAAGATATGTAAAAAGACTTCCAAAATTAACTATTGACGCAATAATATCTATATCATTATGAAAAACACCTGCAAAAATTACTATTATTATCCCCCCCACTATTATTGAAAAATATGGAGTTCCAAATCGTTTACTGACCTTATCAAAATGATGCGGAAGTAAACGATCTCTACCCATAGCAAAACTTGCTCTTGTCCCACCCAATATGCTGCTCAGAACTACTGAGCCGGATGCAATCAAAGCAGAAAACGAGATAAAATCAAAAAACATTTGATTTTCAGAAATTACTGCTGCAATGCTTCCTAGAGGATGTGCATCTTTCGATTCATCATGCCAATCAAGAATTCCTATCAAAAGAAAAGCCACACATATGTACAAAATAAAAGTCACAACAAAAGCAAGAATCAAAGCTTTTGGTATGGTCTTCTGAGGGTTTTTGGTTTCTTCAGACATCATTGTGACCGTATTAAACCCAATAAAGACAAAAAATATCACAGCTGCACCATTTAACATGCCACCAAAACCAGTAGCAAAAAAGGGAGTGTAATGGCCAATATCAAAATGCTGAGACATGTAAAAAACCCCCACCATTAACAACAAAACAATTGCAAAAATTTTGATCAAAACCATAATTGAAGTCGCAGTAGTGGCTTCTTTTACTCCTAAAATGTTCAACAAGCACAATACTATAGGCAGGCCAATGGCTGCAACTAAAACGGGGGTTGTCCCTTCTAATCCAAATACGGAAGTAAAATATGCTGCAAAACCTACTGAAACTGCAGCAGCTCCCACCATATAATCAAAATATTTGAACCAACCAACTAGGAAACTCCAAAATCTTCCAAATGCTTTTTTTGTATAAGCATAACTTGCACCTGTCTCAGTTATGAATGAAGAAAGTTCTGCTGCAGATAATGCAGTAAGCATTGCAATTACCCCAGCTATTAAAAAGGACAAAATTACTGCAGGTCCTGCAATTCCAGCAGCTACACCGCTTAAAACAAAAATACCTGCCCCGATAATGTTGGCAATTCCAACTGATGCCGCTCCAAAAACCCCTAAATTTCGTTTAAGCTCAGCCATATTGATTTTTTAATTTGTTTTCCATGATTAATGTAATTGTTTTTAGAAGTACAGAATATGTTTAAAAAAATTCAGTTTGAATTTATTAGAATAGATAAAAAAATAAAAATCAATTTTAACCATAATAATTTTAGAGGAACGACAACCACAAGCATCTTCTGAAAGTACTCTATGCAAGCGGATCAAAGGTCCAATAAACATCAATATTACAGAGTAACCATACCACTTACAAAAAATTAAGGTATTGAAGTTACTTAACATATCCATCTAAAACATAGAATTGTATGCATAGAATCTTAGTATATAACAAGCTAAGTCAAGTCTTCAGATAATCATTTTAAAGGCAATTCAAAGAATACAATCATTGCAAACAGATGATTACATCAGAGCTGGAAAAATAGCCTCAGAGGTAAGAGAGATGGTCCGAGTAAAGGATTGGACTAGTAAATCAGTATTTGAAATATGTGAAGAAGTTGAAAATGAAATTATTAAACGCGGAGCTAAATGCGCCTTTCCCGTAAATGCAAGCATTAATGAAATTGCTGCTCACTATACAGCAGAACCCAACGACCCAATCACAATAAAGGACACAGACTTGGTAAAAATTGATCTTGGTGCGCAGATTAACGGTTTTATTGCAGATACCGCAGTCACTGTCTGTTATGATGCTCAATATGATGCCCTAGTTCAAGCAGCAGAAGAGGCATTAGACAAGGCAATGTCGATGGTAAAAATTGGAGTAAAAGCAAGCGATGTTGGTAGAGCAATTGAAACTACAATTAAACAAATGGGTTTTAAGCCAATAGCAAATCTTAGCGGGCATTCGTTGGACCAATACACAATTCATGCAGGAAAAACTATTCCTAATGTTTGGTCAATTGGAGGTTTCTCATTGTCAGGAGATTCCGCGTATGCATGTGAACCTTTTGTAACCACATCTGAAGGTGGAGGGTTTGTAAGAAATGGACAAATCAAAAATATTTTTGCTCTAAACTCTAGAAAGAAAACCAAAAATGAAGAGGCAGACAAAATGCTTGATTTTATTTGGGAGAATTTTAACATGTTGCCTTTTGCATTAAGATGGCTAACAAAAAAATGGGAAGAAAAAGAAGCAAGAAATCTTTTAGAACACTTGATCAAGAAAAAGGCAGTACAAGCATATCCAGTACTAATCGAGATACATGAGCAACGAGTTGCACAAGCCGAGCACACTTTCATTCCAAACGAAAACGGAGTTACAATAACAACTATTGCTCAATAGTTTCGCCAAAAATTTTTTCTATTTGCATGACTCCATCGCATGATTCACATTTTGAGGTTTCACGGAAAAGATAATCACCCTCTTTAAATTTTCTTTTTCGTTCTAAATTACACGATTTGCATTTTTCAACAGTATATTCCACTATGATTTTTTCTTTGGAGAACATTATTGTGGAACTCCCATGGTGTTTCCAACCCCTATTAACAAAACATGTTGCTCAGGTTTGGTGTTTTCTTGAATCATTTCATGGATTTGGTTACGAACATTGTCTGCCTGATTTGCAATGTCTTTAGTCATCAAAGTAATTGCTTCTTTTACAGATTGTTTTATGACGATTGCAAAAATTGGAATGTTGTTTTCCGTGGCAATTGCTTCGATTTGGAAACGCTCTGTTCCTATACCGCCTATTGCTGCTCCAAATCCTTGTGCAGTTATTGCAGAATCCTCACCTTCCATTTTCAATGCGGCATCAACCATTATGATAATATCAGGTTTGTTTTTAGAGACCAGAGATTCAACAGCATCTCCAGGTCTACCAACGGTCGAACCAGGACCTTCAGCTTTCAACAAAGTTAATTTTCGTCCATCAAACTCTGTTTCACTTGCAACAGTCTGAAACGCGACCGTTTCTTTTTTTGTATCTAGCATCATTTTTCCCACAACCATAGGACCTATTCCATCTCCAACTGGTTGTCCTTTCTTGAAAGCAGGTATTGCTTTTGTTATTGCTTCAGCCTCCTCCATTATGAAAGGCAAAATCATTTGAAGTGGCAAAATAAGAGGATAGTTGTTTTGTTTTTTTGCAGTCAAGTACATGTGATTAATCACCTTGTAAATCATATGAAGAGAAGTTGCAATCTCTAAAAGAGTGATTACCTTGCTTAATTCCACTTCACCAGTATCAGGAGAGATAGATTTTACATGATTTCGGGAATAGTCTTCTCTTGCTCTAACGGTGTGACGTATTTTGTCCACTATTCCATTAGGGTCCATATCGACAGGCATAATTGTGAAATAATCCAAAAATCTGTCAATTCTTTTTGTAGGATCTTCTTTTGGGCGCATATTT
>JARRMG010000064.1:0-8421 GCA_037386265.1 Nitrosopumilaceae archaeon | reverse complement strand
TTTGTTTTTTTGATTGAAATTACTATTGTAAAGACTTGAGTAACCAAAAATGGCAAGTTCGAATCAACTTTGGGCCACTAAACACTTCACCTTCAAATCCCAGAGTTTACTCCGGTGATTAATCTGATGTTATTTTTTTCATACTTAATAGACTGATTCACACAAAGGGCAGATCTTCATATCACGCACTTTGATTAAAGGCACCGTGAATTGTTCCTTTGAGCACTTTGAACAACTGTTAACCCCACTCATGTTTTCTTGCCAGACAAATGATATTTAGTGAATTGTAAGTTAGAGTTTTTTCAGACTGGATTCGATTCGATCGTAAACCCTGTCGTAACACTCCATCAAACTTGACTCCTTTATGTGGGAAACATCTGAAATTTCTTTGAGACTTATCGGTTCCCCCTTTAGACAGGATACTGCAAAAATACAGATAGCAGAAATAAGGTAAGGTGATTCATATCTGAAAAGATCTTTTTCAATTAGATCCTGGTGTAATCTTTCAGAATAATCCAAGGTATCCTGACTCAGTTCCAGTTCTGACTGAAATTCCTTGTAAATGACTGGGATTTTTTCTTTACTCAACCATTTGACTAATTTAATTCCAGTAATACATTGTTCATTGTTCAAAAAAATCAACAAATTCTAAATGGAAATTTCAAATATATTGCGAGTGTATTTTGGTTTTGTTTGAAATCATTTAATGATAAATTGTAGCTTTTATTTTATACAATTCTAAAAATCATCTTTTTTGACATTTACAAAATCTACTTAATAGTTAGTTTAGATTACAAGTAATATTGTCGGGCGGTAGTGGAGATGGTGACAAGCTATACTTTTACATTTATGAAAGTCATAACAAGGTAACTGAAAGAATACCACTAACTATACACAAAGAATCAGATTTGGAAAAAACATTAGATTCCCTTGATTTTGAAACTTTGGTGAAAAAAGTAGGGTTTTATCAAAGGTAATTTGGAGTACTCTTGTCTTTCTAAATTAATTTTACAGCTCATTGATTGTGTGTTATTCAAAACAAGAACAGATAGAATTACTTAAATCACATATTCACTAAATGAAGATGCTGGAAATCGGGTGATTTTGCAGTGTGTGATTTTGTCACACCTGACTCTCCAGTTTTTCGAAAAAATTCAATTTTGTCCAGTTTGGTCTCAAATTAGTAGCTGGGTCCAACATGATTTATTACTAGAATTTGAAATTATTTTTTGATTTTTATCTCAAAAGATCAATGAAATTTCAAAATAATCAATGCATTTCATCTGCTTGAAATTTTTGCAATTTCCTAAATAGAGCCCTAATTTATCCAGATTTGTGAAGTTAGTCGTTTTTGCAGTTATGTGCATTATTGGGCTTTCAAGCTCTAATCTTGCTTTTGGAGAGCCAACAATTTTTCCTCAAGACTTGGCTGTTGAAAAGTACGTTTCTGGATTGTGCTGCTCTATTACAACAATGACTTTTGTTGGGGATGACATCTTAATTTTACAAAAAGTTAACGGTCAGGTTCGATTAATTCAAGATGGAGTCTTACAAGAAAAACCTGTTCTTGATGTAAATGTTGATTTTATCGGAGAGAAAGGAATGCTGGGAATTACTAGTGTAGGCTCTTCTGTTTATCTTTATTTTACAGAGGCAAACAAAGACGGTGGAGAATCTATGGGAAATAGAATTTACAAATATGAATGGGATGGCAGTTCCTTGATAAATCCAATTTTGTTAAAAGAACTTCCATCCAATGTATCTCATAACGGAGGGGCGATGGTATCAGGACAAGATGGAAAAGTCTTTGCGGTAATTGGAGATACTCTACAATACGGTCTTTTACAAAACAAACCTATTGATTGGCTAGAAGAAACGGATTTAGAAATCAAGGATAACGGAGTGATTTTTCAGCTAGAAACCCAAAAACCCTACCATGCCATAGGAATAAGAAATAGTTTTGGTCTTGCCATAGACCCAGTTACAGGAAACTTATGGGCTACTGAAAACGGAGATGATGACTTTGATGAGGTAAATCTGATTCATGAAAAATTCAATAGTGGCTGGATTGTGATTATGGGACCAGCTTCAGAATCAGATCTTGCTAATATCCCAGGCTATGAAGACTATGTGTACGAAGATCCTAAGTTTAGTTGGAAGAAAAACGTGGCTCCAACGGGATTGGATTTTGCAAAATTCAAAGAAATTACAAACTATGATAATTCCCTTTTTGTAGGAGATTGTAATAATGGCAATATTTACAAATTTGAATTAAATGAAAATCGAGATGGATTTGAATTTGATCAGCCTTTTCTGCAAGATCTGGTAGTTGATGAAAATGAAAGTTTAGATGACATTATAGTAGGTACTGGCTTTGGATGCGTCACAGACATTGAAAGAGGACCTGACGGTTTTCTCTATGTTGTATCATTAAGTGAGGGAGCAATTTACCGAATTACTCCAAAAACAATCTCAGCCACTACTGAATATGAGAATAATGGAGGATGTCTAATAGCAACTGCAAGTTATGGTTCAGAACTTTCACCACAAGTACAAAAACTCAGAGAAATTAGAGATAATGCACTTTTACAGACCGAATCAGGTTCGGCTTTCATGGAATCATTCAACAATTTCTATTATTCCTTTAGCCCTGTGGTTGCAGATTATGAGAGAGAGCACCCTTTATTCAAAGAATCTGTAAAGCTAACAATAACACCAATGATTGTTAGTCTATCTCTTCTAAACTATGTAAGCATGGATTCTGAGGCTGAAGTTTTGGGGTATGGAATTAGCTTGATTTTGTTAAATATGGGAATGTATGTTGGAGTCCCAGTTACAGTTTTAGTCGGAATTAGAAAACACGTTAATCCATGAACCCTTAAATCCCACACGTTCAAATCCACAGGTTCAGCTTAAAATTTGAAATTATTTTTTGGAAAGTCTAATCAAGAGTTTTACCATCTTTCAATAATTTGAGAATGTTATCAATAATGGCTGTATGGTTTGAATCAATCTCAGTTGTAATCATTAAAAGATGTTTTTCGTCTATTGGAAATGTAATTCGTTTTAATTTGTCATATTCGGCCATTGCATATTTGGTATTTCCTAATTTATGCTCAATATTTTTCCTGGTTTGCCACCTTTGACTAGCATAGTAATGCATCATTTTTAATTCCTCATCACTAAGAATGGGATTTATTCCATCTCTGAAACCCCCGTATATTTTCTCCCCGACGTTATTTTGTATTACCACATAACGAATTTTTGAATCAATTGCCAGCACATCATCATGAAGTTTTTCTAAATTCAATATTTCATTGATTATTGCATTCTTTAAAAATATGATTCGGATTTTGTTCTCTTCTGTATAATCTCCTAGTCAATAGAAATTTGCACACTGACTTGTTTCTTTCAGGCGCATTCTTTTTGACTATCAAATTAACATGAGGAATTTCATTTTTTATCCTAAAGGAGGCATTCCTGTCAATACTTGTGTTGGAGCACCCAAAGATATCGCAGCTATAGATACTACAACTGACGCCGCTACAAGGAGAAGAGAATATTTCAATATTTCATTCATGTTATTACTACGAGTCTAAATTTAATAAATTATTTTTTTGAAAACCTTTCTTATACGGCCATTCCAATTTCTTTCTCTTTGAACCAATCACTCTTCAATTTTTGAAATGGTAACCATAAATGGCCATACCTTATCAGTTAAAGGCATAATCAAAGTTAAAAGGTAAGAATTATTTCGGATTGGTCGAGTTATCACAAGATTACCTGAAAAAACATTAATGGTCATCCTTAGACCTCCCAATTCTTCGTCAAAATCATGAATACTAAACCTATCTGAAATTTTTTTCGAAATTGATTTTAACCATTTTATCGAACTTGGATTTTTCAATTTTTTTGAAGTTTTGTATTCGATAACATTTCCCCGATTAATTATCAGCGAAGCTTCCAGTTCTGGTATTTTTGACCACACAAGATCAATCAAAGCTTGCGTCCAATTTTCGTTGTTTGACATTTCTTACAACTACTCAATTTTTAATTTAAAAAGTATTTTCATCCTTAAAAAAAGAAAAAAGAATGTGATTATTCACAAGAACAATCACATTCATTTTCACTATCACAAGAACAATTACATGTGCAAGTACACTTACATTTCTCAGTCATGCTATCACCTCCAATCATTTTATCATAGTAACTATAGAAAGTTAAGTTAATAAGTTAGAAAGTGAAGAGAACAGTAGTAGGTTAGGTTTAGTTAAGTTGCCCCAAATGATAGATTTTCTAGTAGAAGACTGCAAGTGCTGTCCCATTGATAATACATTTCAGATAATTGGCAAAAAATTTACCATACACATACTGCGTAATATGGTAATTTTGAATCAACATAGATTCAATGAATTTTTAGATTCAATTGAAGGAATCAATCCTAATACCTTATCTACTCGGCTAAAGGAAATGGAAAAAGGTGGATTAATAGAAAAAAACCTCTACAATGAAACTCCGATAAGAATTGAGTACGATCTTACAAAGAAAGGAAAAGCATTACAGCCAATATTAGAAGAAATGGCAAAATTTTCAACAAAATTCTGTTGTGATGATATATTTTCAGATGCAAAACCACGAACGTTTAGACAAGTTTATGGCAAAAATTTACCAATAGTAGACTAGAATGATTCAAACCTCTAACGATTCATACCTAAAAATTCGAAATTAATTTCCCAAAAATAATTTTTGGAAATAGATATTATTATTTTTTAGAAAGTGTTTTTTTCTATTTTAGTTTTTTACGAATTGTTTCATTCAAAACACCCGAAAAACTTACCGATTCAGAAGATTCTTTGATTTGTTTGGCCTGTATCTCATGTAGTTTTTTTACAAGGTCATCATCAAGCATTATTGTAATTCTTTTTGCCATGTTATTTTGAATTATTTTTAATTATATTTATACAATCTGTATTCTTTAGAATCTAAAACTGGCTATGTAATTTCCAGTCATTCAATATAGATTTTAATTTAATTCCGATTTTTTTAATTTTTTTAAAAGTAGATTATCTGACTAGATTTTTTAGAAAAAATTTTTGTTGCTAGCCCAAAAAGCCGCTAGCAACAAGATATGCCCCTGCACCCATTCCTATTACTACACCGATTCCCATGCAGATAAGATCAAACTTTACCACCTTTTTGAATGGGGCGTGGACCATTTTGTTCCATGTTGAGGTTTGTTGTGTTTCCATACATAGAGTATGTTGTAACTTGTTCATAGATGATGGTAACAGTTTAGGTGTACTGGTAAGCTTTTCAGCTGACCAAGGTATATGGATTAACTATTGTATTAGTAGTCATGCGAGAAGGAAACCCTAGACCATACAAGACACTTGTTCATTCTTCTCGCAGTTTTTCCCGTTTTAGAGACGAAAATATAATGTCAAAAAAATATCTGGGAATGCCTCGACACAAATTAAGGTATTATAGTATCTATGGGCTTGCAATACTTGGCATTATAGTGTTAACAGCCGGATTGTGATTAAATAAATTGAATATTTACAAATTTTTTGATTTGGCAATTCTTGCTCTAGTTGGATTATTTTTGATAGGACTAGGAGTTACTGAATACAAAACATTTGGTTTGGAGGAACCTCTTTTTGAATCACCCGCGGAATGGAAATCCTTTTTTGAATTTTTAATATGGCCAATAATCAGTCTATTAATTATTGATCTTGGAATCAAATACAAAAAAACAAATGATCCTAAAAAATTTGTAAAAAAATACTGGATTGACATTGCAATGCTTGTCCTGATTCCGGCCTTTTCAGTCTTCAAATTTTTCAAGTTGGGAGTTGGAATTGTCAAGAAGCTAAAAACTGCAAAAATGGGAGTAAAGGTAGTTCACAAAACAAAAAAGGTAACACAAAATTGATTATCATACTGTCAAAGATAATAATGAAATTACTGGCAATTATTTCAAATGGTAAGCTAGATTTGGTTTTTTGAAATTATTTAATACCAAATATTGGGTGTCCTGACTTTAACTTAACTACTGGCAAATATGGAAATCCATGCTGAAATTGGTTTGTAAATTCAGCCTTTCCACCTTTATGTCCTGTATATTTTAGAAAGGGTCCTTTTGGTTCATGATCTAATGTCACATAATTAAAACAAAAAAAGGTCTTGTCTAGATCAATTTGTGTAATGTATCCAATTAACCATTTTTTCTTGTGCGGAAAAGCAAGCAAGGTAAACTCGTAATCTTCAGGCCATTCTGGATCATATGTCAATCTGGCAAGATCTCCAAGCTCATGAATCTGTATTGTCTTGAATTTATCTATGATAGTTTTTGATGGTTTAATAGCAAAGGGTAATGAATCCAACTCTACAATTGGTGCATAAGTTCCGGTCTTTGTGATCTCATCTACAATTGAGGCTGATTCCTTTCCTCCTAATGGATCGTAGGAGATGTATCTTCCATTTTTCTCTGATGAGACAAAAAAATGTAGAATTGAATTTGAAAGTAATTTCCTAGTTGAAAAAATATTCTTTTTCTTGTATTCAAATTGATATACTCTCAATGAATTTTCTCTTAGGGCACAAACATATCTTGCAAAATCTAAAAAACTTGCAACCTCTACAAAATACTGAATGACCAATATCCTGGAGTAAGCGGTTCTATGATTAATGTCTTATTTTCAATTTTAGGATGTGATCTTCAAGTCATTTGTTATCCCGAACGGAAATGAAAATTGGTGCAACATTGACATTCTTTTTTAATGCATTCATTTTCTCTTTTGTGACCGCAAATTCCACATTCACAGTGTATAATCATAAATTAATTAACAGGATTTGAGATATAATGGATCTGCATTTTCACGCCTACCTGAAAACAATGTTTACTCTAGATGTGCCCAATTCCCACATATTATCTGTCTTTTTGAAAATAAAAAATACAAATTCTATGCCAACATTGTCTACATATGGAAAAAATTTGTTGGGCAAATACTGAAAATTTCAATGATGCAAGGTTTGTCATAGTAGGAATTCCAGATGAATCTCAATCTCATTCATTAAGAAAAGGAACAGAGGAAGCTCCTATGAAAATTCGTCAAATCTCTAATATTCGTGATTCATACAAAAGAAATGAGAGAATCTCTGCTGGTCGACCTGTTAGGGGAACAACAAAGAAAGTTCATGATCTTGGAAACATAACCCGAAATCAAATTAAAGACACCTTTGAAAAAATTATGAATTCCTCAAAAATTCCTATTTCTATTGGAGGAGACCATTCAATCACACGTGAAATCATTTCCTCAATTTCCAAATCAGGTGAAAAAATTTCGCTGGTTTATTTTGATGCACATCCTGACTTTGTTAGTTCTCATACAAACTATTATGGTTCAGTCATAACAGACATTATTTCGCATATCGATATAGAATCAAGTGTTCAAATAGGGATAAGGACACCTGAAGAAGAAGAATTGGAAAATCTCCAAAAACACAATTTTCAAGTCATTACCCCTTTTGATATTTGCAAACAAGGAATAGAAAGTATTGCAAACTCTGTTACTAAAAAATTAGGAAAAAATGTTTACATTTCATTTGATATGGATTGTATAGATCCATCTTTTGCACCTGGGGTTTCTGTTCCTGTACCCTTGGGTCTTAGCAGCCTAGATTCTGTTTATCTATTACAAAGAATTGCCCAAAAGGGAATCATTGGCATGGATGTTATGGAGGTTTGCCCAAGTTTTGATATTAAAGATAGAACATCCCATTTGGCCTCAAGAATGATTGCAGAAGTCCTTTATTCGTGCGGAGGAAACCAATTTGACTGAATTTGAAAATGAATTTACTTGGGGAAAAGCAGTAGCTCAAAACAAGACCGATGAATTTGACTTGAAATTTGACAGTGCAGTAGATTCAATTCAAAACCACTTTGGCAAAAGCCATCCTGACTTTCTAAATGGTGAAGAATTTTTTTCTGATGAAGAACTTGAAGTAAGGTGTCCATCTGATACTAAAATCGTATTGGCTAAATTTCCAAAACTAAATGAAGCTCAGACAAAAGAGGCAATCTCTTTTGCAAAAAACGCGTTTCCAAAATGGAGTAATTTACCATACTCAGAACGAGCAAAAATTTTCAAAGATTTCACAATAAGCATCACCGATACAGTTTTTTAAAAGGGAAAACCCCTTTGGAATTGATTCAAAATGATGGTTTTAAACCTGTTACCATCGGAGCAAATACCAAACTGCCCAAGCTCGAAAAGGTTCCTGATGGAAACATTATTTTAATACGGTTTGTCCGAAGCGATCATATGCTCGATATTTTCGGAGAAAAATTCAGAGTCTCTAAAGATCTAATTTACTCATATGTAAAGGCTGTTATCGTTACGAGTATTGGCACTTTACAAA
>JARRMG010000063.1:0-4355 GCA_037386265.1 Nitrosopumilaceae archaeon | reverse complement strand
ACAGTAGTTGATCAGAAAAACAAGATGGGAACTTGGATGTTTACAGGAAACGCAATAGCAGTTCACTCATTTAACACTGATCCATTTGCAGTAACCTATTCTATTGTAACAATGGATGGTGGAGGTGGAATGTCAGTACATGAGAAACGAACACTTGGTGCTACTTGTAATTGTGCCTCAGATTGTACTTGCAATGAAGATGGAGTATGCACGTGTTCTGGTGAAAAAGGACCTTGTATGTGTGGACCAAACTGTAACTGTGGTCAATAACCACTTTCTTTTTATTTTATTTGCAGATAAATTAATCTAGATTTTTAAATAGACAACAGAGAGTTTAATCACATTGAAGCATTTTCCTAGTTTAATTTTACTTTCAGTTTTTGTAATTTTATTCTCAACCAACGAAATTTATGGTCATGGCTTAGGTGCAGAAACATTTCCACCTGTTGATTTGAATGGTAAATTAGTTACTCTTGAGGTATCATCTTCAACAAATAATCCAGAAGAAAATGATGCCCAGCAAATATCAATTTCTCTAATAGATTTTAATTCAAAAATTACCTTACGTGACGTTACATTTCTCATAAAATCCCAACATGGAGATCAATTCCTCTTTGAAAAAGAATTCAAAGCGGATAATGGTTTTGTAGTTTTTAATTTTGACTCTGAAGATACAGATTCGATTCAAGTTGTAGAAGAAAAGGGGGGAAACATCTTTGGTTCCTTACTGGGTCTTGACAGCAGACTTATTCATGTTAAAGGTCCAAAACTAAGTGAGGGGGGGCTTTACAAATTTGATATTAGCATCCTCACAGCTGATGGTTATTCTAAAAGACTAGAGGAGCCTTTGGTATTTAGATCTGGAATATCCATTGCTCAAACAAAGGATCATGAAATTGATGATCCCAATTTTGGAAAACAAATTATCCAATCAATCACCTATTATGATGAAATAAAAGACTTTCAATACGATCCTAATTCAAGAGAGATTACATATTCAATGTCTTTTGATTGGAGTGTTGATAACATTAACCAAACCTCGGTGGTGCATGAAGAATTAGTCATTCCTAAAACTTTTGGAGATTTACTTGTTTCTGGATTTTCGATGTATGTAAATGATATAAAACTTTCAGATAACATTGTAACAATTGATGATTTCTTTTCTGAAGGAAGAATAGTTCATTTCATTATTAATCAAAATGAATTGTGGAAAATCTACGAAGAAGATGAAAATCAAGAAGGAATGAAGTTTCTAGTAAAACCCAATTCTGATGAAACTCAATTAAGCTCCGTTACTGACAATGGGCAGTTTCGAGTACTAGTTTCTACAGAGCCTGAAAATCTAAAATCAAATTCTCCTGCAAAAATAAAGTTCAATATTATGGATGTTTTTCTCAAAAACAGACCAATTGCAGTAGATTATGACTTTACAGTCACTCAAAACGGTAAAACCATTCACCAACAAAGTGGTACTAGCACAGACTCGAGGGAACAATTCAATACAGCTGAATTTACCATCCCAAATGATTCCTCTGGAATTGCATTCTTGAACTTTGATAATCTAAATGGAAATGATCTTGCAAGGACATCAATTCCAATAGTCATTGATAGGGTTGGATCTCAAAATAGTGAGATCTCAATACCAGAATGGGTTAGAAACAATGCAGCTTGGTGGTCAAATGACCAAATCGATGATAGTACCTTCATTCAGGCAATAGAGTACTTGATCAAAAAAGAAATAATACTAATTCCAAAAACTCAACAAGAGTCCACAGACTCACAAGAGATCCCAGCTTGGATAAAAAACAATGCAGCTTGGTGGTCAAAAGGCCAAATCGATGATGAAACCTTTGTTCAAGGCCTACAATTTTTAATCCAAAAGGGAATTTTGCGCGTATAATTCCTTATCAATTCGATAAATGAACCAGTCACCTTAAATCTAGAAAACGGTAATTTTGTGTTACTTTGTTTAGGCCAGAGACCTTACTTGAGAGAAAATCTACATTATTTTCTGTTGTAGTTGCAGGAGTTATAGGGATTCTAGCTTTTCCAGTTATTGCTCCTCATTTATTGCATGGATTGCATATTGTTCATATCTTTTTACACATTGGAGGAATAACCCTTGCAGTCTTCATTACACTTTTGGCAACAATTGCATATCTTCGTCTTAGAACAAAAAGACTTTTGCTTAGTGCTATTGCATTTGGCAATTTCATAGCAGCAGAAACCCTTCTTGTAATTGATGCAACTTGGCCACATGTCTACGATTTTGGTGATCTACCTTTATTAGAAGTAGGACACTTACTTACGTTTACTACATTAGGACTGTTGGCGATAGGAGTGTTTAGAAATGACTGATAGAAATTTACAATTACAAGAAATTATTGAAAAAAACCCTGGAATTCAATTCCGAGAGATTATGCGGGATTCAGGATTGAAAAATGGGGTTTTAAGTCATTATTTAGGTAAATTAGAAAAAAATGGTCTAGTCAAAGTTATGCGAGGGCCAAGACAAACTAGATTCTATCCACCACAAATTACAGAAGATGAATCAATTGCGATCAAAGCTCTGAGAAAACAAACTCCACGAGATTTACTTTTAGCTTTGGTAGAGCAAGACGGGTTAGAGTTTGGTGAGCTTGTAAGAAAGGCTGGAAAGTCTCCATCAACAGTTTCTCTTTATCTTTCACAAATAGTTCAAGATGGACTAGTTGAGATTAAACTTGAAAATCTAAAAAAGAGATATTATATTAAAGCAAGAATTCTTATCGATAAGCTAATTGAAGACTACAGACCAACCTTGCTTGAGAAACCAACCTCTGGATTTGAAGATATTTTCAATTCCTTCTAACGTCACTCTAATTCTGTTTAGCATCGTATTGCTATTTTCCTTATTAGCTGTTCCTTCAGCTTTTGCTGAAGTTTTCATTCCATCTCATGAATATTTGGGGTATTTTGATTCAGAAGGAATCTATACAGTAGTTGGTAATGTAAAAAATGAAAATTCTTTTGCGGTAATTCCAACAATCACGGTTTCTGTATTGGATGGTGATGAAATAATCTCAAAAACAATAAAACATGTTCCCCTTGGATCTGAAAAAGAAATCCCATTTAAGGTAAAATTTTTTGAAGTTAGAGGCAACATCCCGGTTTTAATGCCTGCAAAACTTTCCTATGAAAAAACAACCAAAGATACAATCCCTATTGAGATTATTTATGACAAGACTTTGGTTAAACACAAAGATGGACACATTACAGGAAGAATCCAAAATACCGGCAATGAGACAGTTTCTTTTCCAAAAATCTATGCGGTTGTTCATGGATATGAGCGTGTATTAGATATCGTTCAAAACATTGAGTTTATTGAAAAAATAGAGCCTGGAGAGATACTTGACTTTTCAATGTATCCTGATCCTTCAGTAACTCAGGATGTGTTTTACTATAGTTGTTTTGCGCCAGTTGATACTTCGGTAACTCCAATAACCACAAAGAAAAATGATGGTGAATTTGATTTTAGATATGATTCAGGAGCCTGGTATTCTGCTGCAAAATTTGATGAGGAAGGAACAACATTAACCATTCGAGGTTACAACAGCTATCCATTAGAGACATATGCAAATTTTGAGTTTCCACCAATTTCAGGTGAGGAAAAATTTGAAGTAACTGTAAATGATGAACCAATTGATTTTATTCAGAGTATAGATGATATGGGATTTTGGCACGTTGCATTTTCAGTGGGACCAACATCACAAGGAGTTGTGAAAATTTCTGGCTTTGAGAAAGGGCTTCCGCCAGAACTACCCAAAGTCCCTCAATGGATAAAACAAAATGCTAATTGGTGGGCAACGGATCAAATTTCTGATTCGGAATTTTTAGAGGGAATAGATTTTTTGTTTGAGAAAGGAATTCTATTTGTTCCTGGAAAAGGGGTAAATGCAGAAACAAATTGGAGTGTTCCTACTTGGTACAAAACAACTGCTGAATGGTGGTCAGATGACAAGATCTCTGATGATGAATTTTTACTTGCAATAGAAAATCTTGTTTCAAGAAAAATAATTGTAATTTAAACTGGTACATAGATCAAAACAAATGGTACATTTATGAAATAAACCAATCTGGTTAAATTCAAAAACCCAACAAATTAGATCCTTGGTCAAACGAATTTCAACTGGATTGATGTTCTCAGTGTTGATACTTTCAATGATCTCTATTCCTTCAAATTTTAATGATAAATTTATTCAAACGGCATTTGGTGCAGACGAACCCTCAGCATGTGAGCTAAACTCACTTGATGACTTGGCACATGAATTTATGAACAACAATGCCTACATCCAAATACATTCTGATGATGGTGT
>JARRMG010000062.1:0-8931 GCA_037386265.1 Nitrosopumilaceae archaeon | reverse complement strand
TTGTACATTCTGCAAGTTCTTTATCTGAATGCTTTTTTATGTGATGTTTACAATTTGGACAATTATCTTTTTGCTCTACATCATACCCCTCCCCAACTTGTTTCATACAACATTCCATTAACTCTTGTGTAGAGTGTGACTCCATTGATAATTTACATGTGGGGCATTTGGTCATTTTCTTTATTGTCCTATCTCATTCTGCATTTTTAACATTTTAAAGATGTCCAAATTTGTCATTAGGATTAAACAAATTTTAGGCAAATTCAATGATCTTGTTTTATAATATCTTGTTCCACATTTTGTACACGCCTTCGATTAGCAGTCTAAGCATGCTATAATCGACTGCTGGTCCAAGACGTGATGTTTTTTCATGTTTTAATAGATAATTTTGGGCAGCTTAATACTATTTCTTGCAGCCCAAGGTGAAGCAATTATCTAATGCTGTTTGTATCATGTTTTTTAAAATTTTAGTAAAATATATCCAAGTTTAAAAAATTTGATTTTTTTAAAAAATATGTAACACTCTCTTAGTTGAGAACTTCCCATCCTTCACTCGCAGGAATGCTCTCTAAATCATCTTGTGAAATTTGAATAGAAAGTCTATCCCACCCCAAACAACTACATGCTTCACACCTTACCCCCTCATAATAATTAAGCTCTAAATTCAAATCTAAAATCCCTACTCCTTGATTTTCATAATGGTTTTTTATAATGGTCTCAAGAATTGCTTTGGATTCCTCACTTGAGACTTCTTTCATCTCTGGATTTATCTCATAATATTCATTGTATTCTGTATTCCACACATCATTACACTGGGTAGGTATTTTTTGTATCCACACAGCTTCGCTATCTTTTTCTTGTTGGATATCGTTAAGTAAAGCAAACCCTACTACTAGTGCTCCAATGGCGACCCCCATTGAAATGTAAAATCCAAGCTTCATTAATTTTCTTAAGAGGAGTGTGATTTAGAGTTATCACTTTCTAAATGCTATCCACACCCTGGTGCCAACAAAAATCCCTACAGCAGCAATTATAAACAATGGGACTATTATTTCGCCTTCGTTCATCTCTTCTCTGTTTACCTTAAGACAAAATTGAATTTTAAGAATTCTTTAGCGCTTTTTTATTAGGGCTTCTTCTGGGGTTTTATCCTGATTTTTCTCCCAATGCCAAGAATGATGTTTTTTCCAATGATTTTCAAGATAATCCGTTGTTGGCTCTTTTCCTAAAGGTGTTCCACAAATCTTACACTGAATCATGAACAGTAATCAGTTCCTGCAAAATTAAGCCTTTAGAAAAATCTTTCTAGTTTTATCAAATATGCTATGTGAAATAAACACCTCTTGTGATACCACTTGTCATAAATTATTCTTGCAACATCAAACCTCAAATTCTTTTTACAATGAGTGCAGATTATGATCATGTCTTATATGCTCTAAAAACGATTATAATCTCTGGGTTATTGTGTTGTTAATTTAGTCTGAATGTAGCCATTAAATTGTAAATTACTCCTAAATTCCCTTGATTTTAAGGTATTTTACCTCAAAGTATTGTCTGTTTTTGATTTTACGTACTAGTCGATATAATCAATATTTGAGACTGATTTCTATGGCAACAATAACAAAAGTATGTAGGTATTGCTCAAAGGAGCAACCAAACTTGAACTTGTTTTGTGTTAGCTGCAACAAAAGAGACTGGCATAAAGAAAACCATCATAATGCAAATTGATTTTAAGGCCATCTTTCCGCGAGGATTTTCTATATTTGGAATTTTCTATGGTTCATACTCTTCCTTTAAAATAAACTCAATTTTGTCACATCTATATTTCAGGAAATCCTATTATTTCTAAATGAGTGAGGATCCCACAAAATATCACAATCCAGAAATGGAGATATGGTTGTTAACATATCTTTACTATCATCGTAGGGACCAATCCGTTGTAGCAAGAGATTTGTTAGAAAATATGCCGCAATCTCTTCTAAAGACCCTTCCAAACCAAGATCATCTTCATTATATGGTTACACGATTTATTCGAGCTGGGTATTTCAAAGAAGCAATCGGTACTTTTAGGGCAGGTTCTAACTATCATCTTTTCATAACAGACCTGGGAATTTTGGAATTTCGAAAACAACTTGCCCCTCTGTTTTTTATTTTTGGAGATAAATCCAAACTAGAGTCCATTATTAATGAAAATGTGGGTGATGAAAACTTGAAAAATATGATTAAAGAATTTTTTACAAAAAATAGTACTTGTAATGAAGATGAATTTGATGCAAGACTGCATAACCTTACTGATGATTTGGGACTAGATTCTGTTATCTGGATATTCAAATTAATATTATCTAGCACAGAAAAGAAATAAATCTAATCTTCTGATTCTTCATATTCTTCGTCTTGCTCGTATCCTTCCTTTAGTTCGAGTTGATGCCCTTCTTCTACCATTTCTTCTCTTTCAGCTTTTATTTTCTCTGATTCTTTATCTTCGCTCATAACTATTATTTTCCAATCTTAAATATTAAACCCGTCCTGATTTTCAAAATTGATACCAAAAACACTATTTTCTTTTCTTGGTTTTTCTTAATTTTGCATATGATATTACCTTGTTTTCTGCCCTGATTTGCTCTATTTCTTTTTGATTTTTTTGCCTTTCCTTGCCTTTAGATACAATAAGATTGTGAATGGCCATTTTTTCTTGTAAAGTTTGGGCCTTTTCAAAATCATAATCTAACTGTTTTAATTCGGCATCTAGAATTTTCTGCTGATTTATCTTTAGTTGGCTGGTGTTCCTCATTTATTTAAAAACAAGTCTGCTGGATATTAAAATTACTTTTAGTGTCATTGTTGAAATTGATTCTTATTTGTATGTAGTTTCATTTTATTCTGTACTTCCCCTCATAGAAGATTTTAAATCTTATTCTTTTTCTATAAAGTGTATGTCATCTGATAACGAAAAACAACTTGATAGAATTTTGGCGATAGATGACAATATTAGATTTGCCGCCATCAGTGATTTAGAGGGCAATGCATTGGCAACAAAAAGCAGACCTGGTTCCAATCTGTATCTTTCTCCTGGGGATACGCAGGATACCTTGAAACATGCTGCCTCGGCTTGGAAATCTCGAATGAAACATTATGATAAAGTGGGAAAAGGACTTTACACATTAGCTGTATATGAAAAACTAAGAAGAGCTACAATTCCTTTACCTAATGGAAACATCTTACTTGTAACCATCGATAATGCAGGAGGGCAAAAACAAATCCTTGATCAGGTGTTAAATGAAGTACTTTATCTAGACCCTACAAATCCAAGTGGATAGATCAATTTTAAAAAATAAAATTTAAGGGGAATCAGTTGGTTTTGCATTTCCAACATCTTGAGATTCGTCTTGTTTTTGGAACACCCTGTATTCGCCGATTGTTGAATTACATTTCTGGCAGTTATATTGACCTCTTTCAACTAAAACTAGGTTATCTGCTACTTCTTCACGATTGCTTTCTTCTAGGTGAATTTTTGGTGGGGAATCAAACTCTTTTTCGCATGTTTTACAAAAATATTTTTTCATATTCTGCTCTTCTAATTTTCCAATAGGTGCCAAAAACAACTTGCCTACCCCCAAATCGGCTTTTTTTGCTTGTTCATCTGTAATCTCTGCTATGATATACCCGCCAGAACCCTGTAGTTTTTCTTCAGTCAAACCAAAATAGTTCAGATTTTGATATTAAAATACCCTTAGGGGTTTATCGTGCTTGCAGATTTGCTTATTTTTAACGGCCGGATCTATACATAATATTTTATCCTAATTATTTGCTTTAACTTTTGATGGATGTTCCTGATGTTTTTAAGAAAAGAAATCTAAAGAATGTAAATTTTGCATATGAGAATTTGGTTGGGAAAAATCTCTCAAACTCTTTTATGAGTGGAGCAAATCTTGAAGGATTTGACATCCACAATGCTGATTTTAGTGGAACTGATTTGAGCCAATCTAATTTGCATGGAACGATATTGTTTTATACGAAATTTCGAGGGGCTGATCTAAGAAATTGCAATTTATCTGAAGCAAAACTATGGGATGCTGACTTGTATGGTGTAGACCTAGGTGGTGCCGATTTGAGAGGTGTAGATTTGTTTAATTGTGATCTGAAAAGTAGTAATTTGAATAATTCAGATCTAAGTGGTGCTTATTTGAAGAACAGTGATTTTACTGGAGCAACAATGCATGAAACTGAATTTATTCAAACAAAATTTGATAAAATGACATTTGATACAATAACTGATTTAGACGCCAAAACAAGACTAAAAGATTTTTTTGCCAAATCCAAACCAATTTGGTACGTTTGGCCAAAAAAACTACCTAATGAAAATGCATTCATTGATGAATCTGGAATTTTTTCTTGATTTGTAGAAAACAATCTCTTATCGTCTTTTTTTATTCCTACTTTGTTTTGAAATATCAAATCCATAATCAACTTGCATAATTTTTGGTCAATTCGTCCTTTCACGGATTCTAGAATTCGATTAATCTCTATTTTATCCTCTTTGGTAAGAACTATCATAAGGTCTAACAACTACTTCCAAAATTAAAATTTTCTAAAAATTGCTTACAATGTTAAAAATTTACTGTGGTCCCTTTCTTTGGTTTTTAGGTTTGATTTTCTTTTCAGTCTTGAGCTCTGATTTTGATTTTTTGAATTCTTTTGTTTTTTCTCTTTTTCTTTTTAATTCTTGATTTGCTATATTGTATGTTTTTCCAGATTCACAAAGCTTCATCTCTCCAGTTCTTTCATCATGATTAGATTCAATCTCTCCTTCGTCTAATAATTCCCCCACAATTTCCCAAGCTCTATCTGGGGATATCTCAAATTTGTAAGATAAGGTGGATACTTTAGTAAAATACCCATTCTTAGAATTTCGCAAAACAAAACTTTTGATTTTTTGGTCTGTTGTTAACGGTTTTGTTCTCTGTCTAAATTTTCTAAAAGGTTTTTTATTAAACGACAATCATTTTCAAGGGATTTCTCTTATATTTTAGGGATGGTATTTTCAAATTATTTTGACTTGTTATAACAATGCATCAAAAATCTTAAATTTACAATACTATCCGTGAAGATATGCCTACACTAGAAGAGATTCGAAAGATTTTAGATGATAATGGAATCTCTTCGAAAATACTTCCTCCTAACCCTCAATTGGATTGGATTTTAATCTGTGAAAAATTTAATGGTTCAAAACTTGGTGTTGGTATTGCACATCTTAAAGGGACTCAGACAACAGAATTATTTTTACACATGACACTCGGTGAGGATGTAAAACAGGCCTTTATGAAGAATAATTTTCATAATGACTTTATGAACGAGTTTGATATAGTAACTAAAGCCTTACCACACGTTTCAGTTATGATTTCGCCTAATCTTAAGACAATGAAAGCTGTATCGATAATAAGAAAACTATATGGTGATATTTCCCCTCAGCAATTATTAGAATCTGCAAATAAAATTTTGGAAACCGTTGGATTGGTCCTGGCGTTAATCAGGAAACATGGAAATTTGTCTGCCAGCGAATCGATTCAGCAGGATTCTAGTTTTTACGCATAGTCTTAATTTGCATTCAGATCTCACAAAAATCCAATAATTTACCTTTTGGGGTTAATATACTCGATTTGTGCCTAGAATGGAGTGATTGTTATAAATTACATGAGTTTTTTATAGAAAAATTATGACTCAAACTAAACCTCTAGTAGACATTGTAAATGTGGTGGCATCTGCTACAATTGATCAAAAACTTGATCTCAATGACATTACAAAAAAATTCCCAGACGTAGAATACCATCCAGAGCAATTCCCAGGAGCTGTATTTAGGCTAAAAAGCCCCAAAACCGCAACACTTCTTTTCACCTCGGGAAAGATGGTTTGTACTGGTTCCAAGTCTGAAGAGATGGCAGTTAAAGCCGTAAATACGGTAGTTCAAAAACTCAGAAAAGGCGGAATTAAAATCAAGAAAAATGCCGAAGTCACGGTTCAAAATATTGTCTCATCAATCAACCTTGGAGGAAAGGTGCATTTGGAAAAAGCAGCTAGAACTTTACCAAGAAGCATGTATGAGCCAGAGCAATTCCCCGGACTTATTCACAGAATGCTTGATCCAAAAACTGTAATTTTGGTATTCTCTTCAGGAAAACTTGTTTGTACTGGTGGTAAAACAGAAAAAGATGTTTATCGCTCTGTTAATCTTCTTCACAGCTTGCTTGAAGAAAAAGATCTTATGATTTATGATTAAATCATAACATCTACAACAATTTTATTTTACAATCTATTTTTATGAAATTTTTGACTATGTAAAATTTTGATTTTTGAAAATTATAATTCCATATTTTGGTCTATCTTAAGACCTTTGTACCTATTTCGAATTGTGACCTCAGTAACATTTGCTGCTTCTGCAATGTCTCTCTGGGTGATGTCCTCTCCATTTTTTACACAAGACAGATAAAGTGCGGCAGCTGCCAATCCCATTGGGTCCTTACCTGCTGATTCTTCGTGTTCTTGTGCCACTTTGAGAACCTTTGTGGCATAACGTTTTGTTTTCTCTGATATTCCTAATCTGCTTGCAATTCTTGAAACACACTGAACGGCATCAACTACGGGCATCACAAGTTCCAATTCTTTTACTAGTAATCTATAACATCTGGCAATGTCCTTTCTTTTGATATTTCCAGCTTCCCCCACATCTTTGAGTGTTCTTGGAGTTTCTGTGTCTCTACATGCTGCATAAAGGGCAGCTGCAATTAATGCCGAAATGGATCTACCTCTTACTAGTCCTTTTTCAGCCTGTCTGAAATTTCTATCCACTGGTTCATGGACTTGGCTTCTACTATCCCATGTTCGTAATCTTTCAATGGTACTTTTCATAGATGCCGTAAGAGGTTTTCCTGATGCGTCCTTGTTTATTGGGTTGATGATTGTTGCCAAACCCATGTCGTGCATTGTAAGGGATGTTGGCGCTCCTGTTCTTGCTCTGTTCCCGCTTTCATCCTGTGTGAAGGCTCTCCATTCGGGACCTGATTCTTGCGATTTTTCAGATACTACAAAACCGCATTTTCCACAAAATCTTTCTCCTGTTGTATTGTCAGTTACGATTTCATTTTTCCCACATCGGGCACAAGCCTCGCCTGATTTTGCACTTGCTATTACCATTAACTTCGGTAGTATCTAGTTTGATTCGTTATAATAACTAGTATCTTTTGGCAAAATTAAAATGAATGATATTTTCAACAATTCATAAAATCAGTAATGTTTTCTTTATTGATCAAAATGGATCAAAAAATTGATCTTCTATGCCTGAATCATATCTTTTGACGTTGTAGCAGTAAAATTGTTCAAAATAAACACACAATTTCTTTTAATTTCTCATGAGAAGTAATTTTGAGTCATCACGTTTGACGGCGTTCCTACGTTTGCCTTAACTGACCATGCCCTAGAATTCTCATGCCGTCAAACAACTATTCTAAACAAAATGTTTTTCAAAGATATTGACAGATAATACATTCTTGATAATTACTTGCAAAGGAACCAAAACTAACGGGAAAGTAGAAAAATGTGCCTTTTTGCATGAAGGTAATTGGGGAGATGATAAACTAATCGAACACCAGGCATTTCATGACTCTATATCTGATGAGAATTCCTTTTGGTTGGGTTTTGATTCTTCACTCTCGTTTGGGAAATTTAGTGGTCGTGATGGTAAACAATCATAATTATCTAGTGGCTTTTTCTAATTATCTATGGAAGATAATGATGTTATAACCTGGTCCAAGAATTATTTCCTAAAATGGTCAGATTTTACTGCAGATCCAAGTCATTCAGCTTTTGAAGATTCATCTAGTAACATCAAGTATCACCACACTTGGACGGTTCGTTCTGAAATGACAGATGGGAAAATATTCTATGTGATTGACAGAATTAATATCTCTACCTTATTTTTTCGACACCTGTCATGGGTAAGAACACAAAATTCTTCAGACAATCAACTTAATCACGAACAAGGTCATTTTGATTTGGCCGAATCTATAAAACCTAAAATAATAAAAAATATTGAAAATAAATTCCGAGACAAAACGTTTCCTACCAGAGGGCAAAATGAAGAGCAACGAAAACAGTTTGCAAGAGAAGATTCTGGAATAATGATTTCTGCAGAATTAGAAAAATGGCATAAAATTCTTTCAGAGAAAAGACGTCAATACGATGCTGATACTGAGTATGGCCAAAATCTTAAAAAACAAACGGAATATGATGAAATTTTCAAAAAACTGCGTAACTAAAAATACTATTTCTGGATGAGAACTATGTTTTACTGCGGGTTTTTACCTTCAGTTAAACTGTTAATGAAATTAACTAATCCTCTATAGTATTTTATGTGAAAATCAATATCTTTGATTTCAGTTTTTCTTAACTCTTCCAGCTCCGGCCCAAAATCTCTTTTATCGGACTGAATTTGGTTTAGTGTATTCTCATTTACCTCAATCATGTGAAAAAGGCTATGAAGAACTTCCCCCTTTGTTAGTGTTTTTTCGCACGATTTTCTAAGAAGAGTTTCAACCCAATCCATATTTAAAAAATAAAAAATTTCTATATTCTACTTAGAATGTGAACTTTTCATTCTTTTACTCTAATTTTTTTAGTTGCTATTTTTCTGCTAAGGTAATGTTACTCACTGCTTTTTGGCTTTCTTCTTTCTATCCGTAATCTCTCTGTTTCGTTCTACGTCAGAATGAACCTCTACGTGGTCGTACAAGTCTTCTTTTGTATCAAATATTTTCTCACAGTAGTAGCATTGATGCACAATACTACTTGATCCTACATAGATTAATTATTTTGCCTTAAATGTACGAGTAAAAATTGAAATTCACTTTAAAAATAAAATAAAGGCAGGAATCTTAATCC
>JARRMG010000061.1:0-6542 GCA_037386265.1 Nitrosopumilaceae archaeon | reverse complement strand
ATATTCTTTCTAGATTTGGAAATTTATCATAAATGTATTTCACAATTTTTACCAAATAATCTGCATCAAGATTTAGGGCATCGCCATCGGCCAAAAACACTCTTCTAGTATCAGGAACTTGTTTTGCCATCATATCAATTTCCATTTTTATTTCATCCCATGACCTCTCAGAATATTGTTTTGATCTATACATGTCACAAAATGAGCATTCATTAAAGGAGCAACCCAATGTAACTTGAAAAATTAATGATCTTGCTTCTGAGGGAGGCCTATACAATGGTGCATCATAGTTTAACATCATGAGATTAAATCACACAACTTAGTCTGTTTATGTATTTTATACTTTCTAGTGAATTTCTTAATTTTTCACACAATACCTTTTAGTGTAAAATTTCATGAATCTGATGACTAATGGCAAATGACCCTGATGCAAAAAGACTCTTGTGGTTTATTTTTGCAGGCTCTCGTGGGGGATTAAATCGCCTTAGAATTATCTCCACATTAAAAGAAAGACCACTAAACACAAATCAACTTGCCAAAGCCCTTGGATTAGACTACAAGGCTATTCAGCATCACATTAAGATTCTTGAGAAAAACAACTTGATTACAAGGATGGGAGAAAAATATGGAGTTACTTATTTCATTTCTACTTACTTGGAAGTAAATATGGAGACCTTTGAGGAAATTGCAAACAAATTGGACAAAAGTAAATAAACGCTCAGGGGGTTTTTCTCTCTAAATGGAAACTACGTCTCTGGTACTGTCTATTGTGTCAATTGCAAATATGGTAGTTCTGGGAGTTCTAATTTGCATTTTTGGAAAAATGTATGGAAAAACAAAGGCTCAACTTCCTCTAGGAATGATTGTGGTTACAAGCATGTTGTTTTTGCACAACATTATTGGTGGGTTGGCATATTTTTCAATGGACCAGTTATTCTCTCATGAAATTTTTCCACACATGCTTGGAGTTGGAATAGCCGAGCTAATTGGGTTGCTAATATTTTTGAAAATTACCTTGGATTAGTCTTAGTTTAATTGTAATTGATATGCAGATAACTAGTATTGCAAGAATATCTTAAACTAAACAAAAATATCCTGATTGCGTTTGCAGTTTCTATTACTTTTTCTGCAATCATTGCTCAAAGCTTAGAGGGGCAAGAAGATTATCTGAACACCACATACACTTTAATCTTCGATTATGTATTTTATTTTTCAACATTTGGAGGACTGTTTTATTATGATAACCGAAAAAAATACTTGTTACCATCTGGAAAAACAAACACCCAAACACTTCGACATGATCTAATTAAGATAATTACCTCATTAGGAATTTCAGAAATTGTATATACAATAGCTAGATGGATTTTGCAATATTATTTTTTATCAATAAATTACGATCCTTATTTGGCATCAATTATATCACAAGTTATATCCACTGTTATCTACATGATAGTGATTAACTTGAGTGTAAAGATTACGAGGCTGTACAAAGATGACAATTAGCATCTATGTGGATGGATCTGGGGGTGTAAATAGTGGTTATGGATATTTTGTTAAAGAAACTCAAACAATCAGGCGGAATACCTTGCAATTATTACAGCATTAAAAAAATTTGTAGATTCCGACCAAGAAATTACAATCTTTAGTGATTCAAAAAATACAATATATCAACTAAATCATGAATATGCAATAAATAATGAACAGCTGCGTGAATTGGCACAAGAAGCTTGGAATATTATTGGAAAATTCTCAAAACTAACACTAACTTGGATCCCACGAAAAGAAAATCTTGCGGGAAAGATGTTGGGCAGCTAAATATAGATCAGAAATTCCTATGAATAACTTTATTATGGAAAATCTTTAACTTCAAGAAAGTGGCTGGTTCTGTTTTCTTATCTCCAAAATCTATAGCAATTATTGGTGCCTCTGACAAACGCGGAAGTGTTGGAAGCACAATTACATCAAATATCATGAATGGTTTTACAGGAACTGTCTATCCTGTAAGCCCTACAAGAGAAACCGTATTTTACAAAAAAGCCTACAAAACTGTCTTAGATATTCCAAAGACCGTAGATCTTGCAGTAATTGTAATTAAAAATACCTTGGTGGCTGGTGTATTAGAAGAATGTGGAAAGAAGAAAGTAAAAGGAGTCATAATCATAACAGCCGGATTCAAAGAAGTAGATGAAGAAGGTGCAAAAAGAGAACAACAGCTTAAAGATATTGCTAACAAATACAAAATCCAAATCATAGGACCAAATTGTCTTGGTATAATGAATTTAGATCCAAAAACAATGATGAATTCTACATTTTTGAAGATAACTCCAAAATCAGGAAAAATTGCACTTGTTTCTCAAAGTGGAGCTATTTGTGCAGCTTTAGTTGAAGATGCTAGTGCACAAGGAATTGGATTCTCAGCTGTTATCAGTATGGGAAACAAAGCACAAATGAGCGAAGTTGATGTGCTCAAGATGCTAGCAGAACATAAACAAACCAAAGTTATTGTTATGTACCTTGAGGACATGGGAAACGGGCAAGAATTCTTAAAAGTTTGTAAAAATATTACTAAAAAACTAAAGAAACCAGTTTTAGTTCTAAAATCAGGACGAAGTCCTGAAGGAGCAAAGGCTGCAATGTCGCACACTGGCGCATTAATGGGTTCAGATGAAATTTACGATGCACTTCTTAAACAATCTGGTGCCATTAGAGTAGATACTATGGAAGAATTATTTGATTATGCAACAGCATTTTCAAAACAACCCCTTCCAACAGCAGGAGGTTTAGTTATTGTATCAAATGCAGGTGGACCTGCAATTATTTCCACTGATGCTTGTTCAAAGCTTGGAATTAGAATGGCAAAAATTGATAGTATTCGTCCAAAGATTGATGAGGTAATTCCTCCCTGGGGAAGCTCTCGTAATCCAGTTGATATTGTAGGCGATGCTGATTTTAACAGATTCCATAATGTTTTGGATAGAGTCCTTAAACATCCCAAAGTAGGTTCTGTAATCTCCATGTGTACGCCATCTGGGACCTTAAATTATGACAAGCTAGCTGAAGTCATTGTTTCTATGTCAAAAAAATACAAAAAAACAATGTTGGCAAGTTTAATGGGACTTGATGAAGGTATTACAAATAGAGAAATTTTAGCAAAAGGAGACGTTCCATACTACACATATGCTGAAGGAGCAATTCGAACTCTTGCTGCAATGATAAAGTTTGCAATCTGGGTAAACACCAAAGAAGGAAAAATCACTAAATTCAAAGTAAACAAAGCAAAAGCCAAAAAAATATTTGATAAAGTCAAAAAAGAAAAGCGACCAAATCTACTCGAAGAAGAAGGACAACAAGTACTCAAAGCTTATGGCCTTCCCTTACCAACAAGTGCCCTTGCAAAAAACGAATCGGATGCTGTAAAAATTGCAAACAAAATAGGCTATCCGGTAGTTATGAAAATAGCATCTCCTCAAATAATTCACAAGTCTGATGCCGGGGGAGTCAAAGTTAATCTAACAAATGATAAGGAAATCAAAGATGCATTCAAAAAAATAATCAAAAATGCCAAAAAATACAACAAAGAGGCCGAAATTAAGGGTGTTTTGATTGTTGAAATGGTCAAAGGAGGAAAAGAAATGATTATTGGTTCTAAACTAGAGCCAGGATTTGGACCGGTTATTATGCTTGGAATGGGGGGAATCTATGTTGAAGTTCTCAAAGACGTTACATTCAAGCTTGCACCTGTTACAAATAAGGAGGCTGATGATATGATATCTGAAATCAAAACTCAAAAACTTCTTCAGGGAGTTAGAGGAGAAAAACCATCAGACATTGTGAAACTATCAGAATGTATACAACGATTGTCTCAACTAGTTACTGACTTTAAGGAAATCAAAGAATTAGATATGAATCCAGTCTTGGTTATGGAAAAAGGCAAAGGATGCAAAATTTTAGATGTTCGAATAGGACTTTGATCGCATTTGTTCCTGACCTTTTTTAAATACTGATCTAGAATATTTATACAAGTTAGAGGGAATGTCAATATGGCAAACGTCGAGAGTTTTAAGACTATAAGGACAGGAGAGGAATACATTGAAAGCCTTAGAAACAGAGATTTGAAAATTTACCTTTTTGGAGAGTTAGTAAAAGAACCAGTTGATCATCCCATGATTAGACCTTCAATTAATGCAGTTGCAGAAACATATGATCTTGCAGTCAGAGAAGAAGAACTCGCTTCTGCTCAATCGTCAATTACTGGATTACAAGTAAACAGATTCTTACATATTGCAGAGAGTGCACAAGACCTAGTTTTACAAAATAAAATGCAACGAAAACTAGGTCAAAACACCGGAACTTGTTTTCAAAGATGTGTTGGAATGGATGCATTGAATTCTTTACACTCTACTACATTTGAAATTGATGAAAAACATGGAACTGAATATCACAAAAGATTTTTGGAATTTGTAAAAATGGTACAAAGAGAAAATCTTGTGATAGGAGGTGCAATGACTGATCCCAAGGGTGACCGAAGCAAGGGACCTGCAGAACAAGAAGATCCGGATTTGTTTACAAGAATTGTAGACCAGGATGAAAATGGTATCTATGTTTCAGGTGCAAAAGCTCACCAAACAGGATGTATAAACTCTCACTGGATTATCTTAATGCCAACAGTAAGACTAACAGAAAATGATAAAGCTTGGGCCATAGTTGGAGCTATTCCCGCAGATGCAAAAGGTGTGACTTACATTTACGGCAGACAGTCTTGTGATACTAGAAGTATGGAGGAAGGAGATATTGATGACGGAAATGCCAAATATGGCGGTCAAGAGGCCCTAATAATTTTGGATAGAGTATTCATCCCATGGGATAAAGTATTCATGAATGGTGAATTCGAATTTGCATCCATGCTCATAGAACGTTTTACTTGTTATCATAGACGCAGTTATGTCTGTAAGACAGGACTTGGTGATGTTCTAATTGGTGCAGCCGCAGCCATTGCTGATTATAATGGAGTTCCAAAGGTGTCTCACATTAAAGATAAAATTATTGAAATGACTCACCTCAATGAAACAATCTTTGCGGCAGGAATTGCCTCTTCACATCAAGGACACCAAATGAAATCAGGCGTTTTTCTTAATGACGATATGCTAGCTCAAGTATGCAAACATAATGTTACAAGATTCCCATATGAAATCAGCAGATTAGCCCAAGATATTGCAGGAGGTCTAGTAGTAACACTGCCATCTGAAAAAGACTTTAGACATCCAGAAGCAGGACCATTACTCAAAAAATATCTTGCAGGAAGGAAGGGAGTAGATGTTGAAAACAGAATCCGAATTCTAAGATTAATAGAGAATATGACTCTAGGAAGAAACGCAGTAGGTTATCTTACAGAGTCTATGCATGGTGCAGGATCACCACAAGCTCAAAGAATCCAAATTCAAAGACAAATGCAAATTGGATACAAAAAGAATCTAGCCAAAAAACTAGCAGGAATTAACAATGATCTAGAAGAACCAAAGGAGCCATCCGATTACTTTAAGAGAGTCTTCAAAACTAAAGATTCTCTAAACTAGAGACTACGCCTATTTTATTCTGAACAGTTTTTTTGCAGTTTTCTATCGTAAAGAACTTAGTTCGCAATTACATTCTTCCCTTTTTCCACAATAGGGACAATTACAATCACAATAAAGAAGTGCTTGATTAGATATCTTTGATTCCGAATTCTCCGAATATGCAGAATCATTTTCTAAAGTTTCAAGATCAGAATGATCTTCTAATTTATCTGGATCTTTTGCCTTAAATGGATCCTCCAGGGCAAGCTCCTTTACGTTCCGTCGTTTTATAATTTCCTTTACAATCATAACCCCAATTACCAAAACAATGAGAATGTAGTTGGTGGGGGGCTTCAAAACTTGTGTTACATATCCAATTTGAGGGATTTTGTATTCTACCCTTCCAATGTATTCTTTCTCTGTGATTGGAAAATCAGTTCCTGGAATGGATGCTACATTGTTATCTCCCTTGGTTCGAATTGTTTTGGGATTGTCATCTGTTATTGATACTACTCTGTGTACTATTACTCTGTCCTGACCTGAGGGCCTATCAAATACAATGATATCTCCAACCTGAATATCTTCAAAATCTACATGTCCTTGGACAATTAGCACATCATAAACTTGCAATTCTGGAATCATACTTCCACTGGCTACAACATAAAATGGGTTTTGAGTACCAAAAGCAACTTGTAATCCTAACCAGATAACAATTACGCCTATTGCTACAATTACTATATCCTTGATGACTCCCTTTGAAATACTTCGTTTAGTCAATATATTCACACATTTTTTACCCTAGATTCAATTCACTTTAAAATTATTGTAGTTTGGTTCCGCACTCTTCACAAAACTTTGAACCCTCATTGTTAACAAAACCACAACTGGTGCATTTTCCAGGCTCATCTACTTTAGGCACGGATACATTTCCTAAAAGGATAACATCTCCTACTTTTCCTATGCTATTCCATGGTACACTTCCTTCATTAC
>JARRMG010000060.1:0-4514 GCA_037386265.1 Nitrosopumilaceae archaeon | reverse complement strand
GGTCGTCAACGAGGTGGGCGACGCCATCACGGAGAGCCTGCTCGCGCCGTCGATGCAGGGTGCGACCCCTCGCCAGAGCGCGCAGGCCTGATGGCAACGTGGCGCTGCTGGAAGGGGCCTTCATGCGCAATGTGACCCTGTCCGGGGCTGACCTGACCGGCGTCAGCGCCCATCATGTCAATTTCTTTATTTGTTAGGTCCAAGACATCAAGGCAGTACAAAATTCCATGTAAAGATAATCGGTAAACATTAGCAGGAGCTTTTATCTTTCTTTTCCCTTCGGTTACAACTAATCCTATTTCCAATATACCTGCAGAATGTTTTCCTCTATCTTCTCTCCCTATGAGAAATTTCCTGTATTGTTTTTCTCTAGTTCTGACCTTTGAAGTTTCTCCAAATAACTCCTCTTTGGCCATTCCCCATGTAGTTAGTGGGCCATTTATGGCCAGGATATGAAGCATTCTTTGAATATTTTCCTGATGTTTTGGAATTTTCTTTTTCTTATAAGATACGTCACCATACAATTTCCTTGCAGTCAACCGCATGTAGTTTTTGTATGAATACAAATTTCCAAAAGTCCCAGGTTTTATTTCAGGCAATAAGAAGGTCCTTACTACCTAACTATAATAATTTTGGAAGGATTTATCAGGCCAACGGGAAGGTAAAATGATCCCTAAAAATCTTGAAGGCAAACTTGAAATTATAAAAAAGACTGACCCATACGGCTTTTTTCAATAAAGTTCTAAGCTTTATTCAAAATCCTTTATGATTAATTTCTAGCATCATTTATCTGGCAGAAAAGTATTTCATCATTATGCCCAATTTGAAAATACTTTTCCTGATTTTCATGAGTCTTTTTGTTTTGGGAATTGGATATCAAAGTTCCCTTGGACAAAATCCAGAAGAAGAGGTTCCTTTGAGAAGTGATTCATCTAAAGCAATTCCAGACTGGTTAAAGAACAATTTCCGTTGGTACCTAGATGGTCAGATTACCCAAAAGGAATTGCTAACCTCAATTAAATGGCTACTGGATAATAACTACATGCACCTTTCTGAACAGTCTGCAAGAGAGGTTCAAGAATTAAAAGATCAAGTTACTTATCTAAAACAAGTTCTTGCCGAATTAAATTCATCAAAAGATAGTGAAGGTGGTGAGAGTAGCATTGAGTCAAGTACAGATGGTAATTTAAGATCTTTGGCAGTAATATCAGAATATCAACCAAAAGTGAACATTTTAGTTAGTAATACGATAATCAACGGAACACAAAACTTTGATGAATGGAGTGATTTAATTTTCCAGACTCGAAATGATGTTTCAAGAACAACTAATTCCCTCAAAAGCCCAAGTGAATTAGAAGAATTAGATTCCAAAGCAGAGGACCTACAGAGGGTAGCAGTATTATTCAACACGGCATTTGATAAAGAATCAGGAATTCTTGTAGCAGAAATTAATTTAATATCAGGATTGCCCACAATTAAGGCTCTAAGCCAAGAGGATTCTTCTATAGAAACACTTCAAGAAATAGAAAAAAATTATTGGCTTGGTAGATTAGGAAAAACAATCGAGAAAATAGAATCTCTTAGGGCAGGAGTTGGTGCTATTCAAGATCATGTTAGTTTAATTGAACCAGACCTGAAATCAGATGCCACAGATTCTTATGTATTAGAAGACATCCAAAGACAAAAAGAAAGAATGAATGAAATATCAAATGTACTTGAGAATCAACAGAATATTGTTGAAAGAATTATTCAGAATATTCGAGCTTAAATGCATGATTTTTGTTAATGTATTATTTTTTAATATTTGTAATATCAGTTTTTATCATAATTTCATTTTTTTGTAATTGAAGGCTTTTTGATCGATGCAAATAATCTATTCCAATAATGTTTCAAATGAATTGCTTGAAATCATTCTTAGATAGAAAAAATGGAATTAATGAAATACCACTCCGCAAAATTTTAGGTAAAAAGTAATATTCATTTGAAGCCATTCAAACATGAATCAAAAATCTCAAATCCAAAAACTAATGAATTACCGCAGTTTTTTCAATAAGAGTAATTCAAAAAATGCACCAAAGGAGGGAATTTAATGTCTCTTTTAAACTGCCAGGAGGCCACCAGACTTCATGATTCCTGTCTAAAAATATCTGAAACTCCAGGAGTGACCTTTACAGGTGTGATCAATAAGAATGGTCGATTGGTTGCAGGAGGATTTAGTACAAATAATCATCCATATGAAAAGGGAGAACTATACATGATATTTCTAGAGCTATATCTTGATTATTCTATGAGAAGGGAATTTGACTCAGCTCTTGGAAAAATAAGCTACATGACCACACTTCGGAAACACGTCAATGTAACTACCATTCCGTTTAAAGAGGAGCTTATTTTGATTTTTTCGGACCCATCAACAAACATCGAAAAGATTGTTAAAAAAACCAACAAAATTTTTGGTGATTTTTTTAATTATCAAGTTTTACATTAAAACTAGCAATGAGTTTTTAAAAATAATTCTTGGTGATTTTTAATAATCGTCCGCAAGTAACCAGGTTAAGCCTCGGATATCTCTCCATGAAATACAGGAATTGTTTAGATTTTTCATATCGGTTTGTTTTTTCAAAGAATTAATTGGTTTATTGAGTTGAAATGTATGCATTATGATTATTATCTCACCATATTATAATAGACTGTGGGTAAATTTACGGAGTGGTTTTTTTAAATTGAAGGTACCCCGCACAATGTTGTATAAGATATTATAAAATTACGTTTGAGCTTTTTTATGAATTGGACAAAACTGGGTTGTACCTTAGCTAGTGGAATCCTTTTGTTTTCAGGAATGAGTGTTTCTAGTTTTGCAGAAGGAGTAATTGATATTTTTTCCCTAAATAAGGAAATAACATCTACTGAAAGTGTTCTTGTAACCGGATTTGTCAGTACAGAATCGTTTTACAAACCTGTAAAACTGGAGGTTTATGATCCAAATGGAGACTTGATCTATAGCCCAACAGTAAATTTCAATGAGGATGGTCATTTCAGTTGGTTGTTTCATCCACCACTCGGAAAGTATTCTATTGCCGGAACCTATGAAATAATTGCAAGTCATGAAGAGATATCTGAAACAGACAAAATTCAATTTACAGTTATAGAATCAAATGAAGATCCTTTGAATACAAATTTTAAACTAGAATCAAGTGTAAATTCGGCAGTATTTTTGGGATCTATGGAACAGACAAATGATGGATCCAAAATAAAAGAACAAACCATTACTGTAAAAACTTCTAATTCAGATCTTGCAGAAAGCAAGAGTAACGAGATTGTAGAATTTTTAAAGTCTAATGAACTTGGTTACGTGATTCCCATAACAATTGCAGCGTTGACTGGAATTGTAGTAATCTGGATGAGAGTAACTTGTGGTGAACAAGATAAAAAGAAAAAGCATTCTGGTTTTTAGAGGCAACCCGCCATACAGAATATTTTGTTTTATATAAAATAAAAAAACACAACTTATGCCAGATGAATCTTGTAGAAACTGTGGCGGCGAACTCGAGGAATATCTAAAGTGCAATATTTGTAAAAAAATTACCCGATATATGTGTCGCAAGTGTGACAGAAAGACTTTGCTTCAATATCATTTTCTTTGCAATGTCGGAAAAGAAGATCCACTTGTTGAATCAATTCGAAATAATTTTCCAGTGATCAGGATTGCAATCACCTCTTAACCCACTAAAAATTCTATAATGTACAAAATGAAATATCAAGAATATATTTCGATTATTTTTTATTTCTTAAAACATTAAGAGCTGAACCAGCCTTAAACCACTCGATTTGAGCTTCGTTATAGGAATGATTAAGCAAAATGTTTTCTTTGCTTCCATCTTTGTGAGTAATCACACATGTTACTGGTTTTTGTGGTGCAAGATTGTTTAATTCCAGCAGGCTAATTTTATCATCCTCTTGAATTTTTTCATAGTCATCAGGATTGCTAAATGTTAGTGCCAAGATTCCTTGCTTTTTCAGGTTTGTTTCATGAATTCTTGCAAGACTTTTTGTAATTACTGCTGCACATCCCAAATGTCGAGGAGTCATAGCAGCATGCTCTCTGCTGCTTCCTTCTCCATAATTATTATCACCAACGATTACCCATCGCATTCCCTTCTCTTTGTATTGTCTGGCAATTTGTGCAAAGGGTTCTAGTTTTCCATTTAGAATGTTTTTTCCTTTGCCAACTTCGTCATTTGCCGCATTTACTGCACCTAATAACATGTTGTCACTTAGGTTATCTAAATGACCACGAAGAGAAAGCCATGCTCCTGCAGGAGAAATATGATCAGTTGTACATTTACCCTTTGCTTTAACCAAAACAGGTATTTCCTCAAAGTCCTTTCCATCCCATTTTGTGAAAGGTTCCAATTTTTGAAGCCTTTTGCTGGTAGGATCAATGATAACCTCAAGATTTTCAGAGTTTTCGGGTGGAGCTATAAAGATTCCTTCCGGTCGTTTAAAGCCCTCAGCGG
>JARRMG010000059.1:0-6588 GCA_037386265.1 Nitrosopumilaceae archaeon | reverse complement strand
TCATATGAAAATATCAATAAATATTCAAAAACAGAAATATCAAAATTTGAGACTGTAATGAGAAACTATGCTAAATCTGAGAAATTTTTTCTTAATTTCTCAGATTTAGCATATTTTCTCATTGCAGTCTCAAATTTTGATATTTCTGTTTTTGAATATTTATTGATATTTTCATATGATTTCCACAATTCAACCATGTCATTTTTTAAAATCTTTAATTCTTCGATTCTTTTTTGTTGATTTGAAATTATTGATTCAATGGCTTTGTCAATATCTACTGCAGAAAATTTGGTTGGTTTTTGAATTGAGGGAATGACAATCCCTTTTGTTTCCAAATTAGATAACAAATGATATGTTTCTGTTCGTGGAATATTTTCATTTTTTGAAATCTCAATTGCCTTTTGGGGGCCACTTTTACTCAAATATACATAAATTTTTGATTCGTTCTTCGTCAATCCAAAATCTCTTAGCTTTTCTTGTAAGGCTAAAACAAGTTGATCTTGATTGCTTGAACTATTGGCTATGGCTTCTTCAATTTCCATAAATTGTAATATTTCAAATGTAACATAAGGGAGAACATGTAATTTGATATGACACACAAAACTCAGGCACATGTGTGACAACTTTTTATAAAATATACTTTACATGACGTTATTGATACGTGCTGTTTTAGTAGATGATGAAAAAGAGACCATTCAGCTTTTCAGCGAGTTACTTACAAGTAATGGAATAAAGGTAGTGGGAAAGGGATACAATGGCCAGGATGCTGTATTTCTTTATCAAAAATTAAAGCCTGATGTTCTGTTTTTGGATATATTGATGCCCGTTTATGATGGTATGTATGCAATTAAAAATATTCGCAATAACCATCCAGATGCAAAAATAATTGCCATATATGATAAATTAGATGTTGGAAAGGAAATAGAATTAAACAGACTAAAACCTTCAGAAATAATCCGAGAACCAATAGATGTTGATGATATTTTAAGAAAAACTCACAAACTATGTACGCCATCAGGTGATTCTCTAGATGAAATGAAAAGAACTATGGTCACATTGGCAATTAAAAATACTTTTTTGGAATTAGGATTGGAAGAGTTTGATAAAATAGTGATGATGCTTCAAAAAGATTACAACTCTTCCTTGGAAGACTGTTATGACAATCCTGAATACTTAAAACAGGTTTTGCAAGATTTACTGGGTGATTCTTACAATGATGTCTTAAACTCATTAAAAGAAAACATCAAAAATATTTCTTCTCACAAATCCACTGAAAATTTCCTAGATGCCTTGAGCAGCTAAATTATTGGGAAAACTATCTTTCTTTAATTATAGGTATTTTTTCTTTGATGGTTTCAATTCTTTCTGATATCTCTAATCGTTCAAATAACCCATCAATTCTATCAAGGGCGCTTTCAATCACAGGGAATCTTTCTGCTAAAGGTTCAAGCAAACTTCGCTGTCTTAATAAAATCCCGCCCCCGATTACCAATCCTGGAATTAAAATGAACCCTAGATTATCTTCAATAGGGTTTTCCATATTTTCTGAAATAGCTTGAGGTGTTTCTCCTGGTTTTTGGATTGTAATTTCTTTTGTTACTGATATTTGACCAAATTCACTTGTGGTTGCCTTGATTAGGATATTCTCGGTATCTTGAGAAACTAAGGTGACCTTGATTTTGCCATTGCTATCAGTAGTCTCAGCTATTTTTTTAATTTCAGCCCCTTGAATATCCCAATTTACTTTTACATTGCTTAAAGGAAAATCTAATAATTTAGCATCTAGGACTAAATCAAAAGATTCGCCTGCAGAAATTGAATTTACTGTAGATATGATCAATGAGGGAGTTGTTTCCACAGTATTAATGCTAAATTTAGATAAAGGAAAATCACTTGCAAGTACAGAAATTTCGGTTTCTACAGCTTGCTTTGGAACAATGTCAAAAAATGACACATGTTCTCCTTTTTTAATGGTAATAGTATGAGGTATCTCAACTGTGTTGTCATCTGCTGCAATTCTAAATTCTGTATCTTTATTTGCAAAGATTTAGTGTAGATATAAACTCATTTGCTTCAAATTCTAAATTTGTTTTTCCTTCCTTTAGTGATTGTGAGGATAATACTGCTACTGATTGTCCTTCGCTAACTGTTTCTACAGATGTTTTGATAAATTCGCTAGGACTCATGACAACATTTGAGGTATCAGGAAAATACCAGCTTGCGTTATCTTCATCAGTCAAGTATACTGTCATTGGAAAACTTGTTTTTGGCATTATTTTAGAAATAAGAGGCTCAGAAACTAATTTCAACTCATTTCTTTCTGGACCAAAAACAGTTGGAACTACTGTCTCTTTCTCTTCACCAAAAACTGTAATTTCTAATACGTCTGGTTTGGTTGTGCCTAATTTCCCATAAATTAATTTTGCACCAGAACCTGCCTCCATTCGATCATCAGATATGGTCAAGGCATCTCTATTTGATGAATTAATTTCAGATTCTACGGTGTTTAGATTGATTAACGCAACTCCGTGGGTATCTGATGGATATAACACTCCAATTAACTGCTCATCTCCTGAAGTTATCATTGGTATTGTTTGTAATTTGGTTAATGGTTCATCCACGTCAGGTGTCAAAACAGTTTTGAATTCAACAGAATCTGAAACAAGATAGTCTTCAGCTGAAATACTAACTTTGTATGTTTCTTGAACTCCTGCCTTAACTGACAATTTAACATATCCTGTAGTTGAACCTGGTGGTATTAAAAGAGAATTTGCTGTGCTTATCTCAGTTGTTTTCCTATCGTTGAAAACTGGTTCATCATAATCAATATTTAATGAAACAGGAATAGGGTCAGTTGCCTTTATCGGGGAACCATCCGAACCTTGTAATTGAACAATAGCGTAGGTGGAAGAGGTTGCAAAATTACTAATTTTTTCTGGTATGACATATAATTGGATTTTGTAATTTTCTTCAATTTTTTCATCGTCGTCGTCATCAGATATTCCCAATACCTTGATCTTACTGTTTCCAGGTTCGATATTTGGACTTTCTGCATATATTGAAACATCTCCAGGTTTTTTCACATCAAATTCTCCCATTACAAAATACTCTCCTTCTTTTATTGTAATTTCATCTTGATGCAATGAAACAATTTTTGAATTAGAGGTGATGATAGAAATAGGAATATCTTGATTTGCAAATATTGGATTTGAATCAATATCTGCTAACTCTACTGAAAAATATCCTTTTGTAGGACCGTTAATTGTAAAAGTATCAGGAACAGTTTTCACTAAGAGTTTCTGTCCTCCTTGCTTAATTCCATAAACGGTGATTGAAAATTCTTCAGATGCAAATCCTGGTGCAGCAAGGGCAAGATTGGTGGTTCCTGCACCCGTTGCTTCTAATTTCACAGTGGTAATTGCTGTCTCTTGGTTTGTGGTTAATTCCAAAACTTTGACAATACCTTGATCAGATGATACTGCTATCAAATCATTAATGGGTTTTGGGATTGGGATGTTGTTTGATAATCCATAAACCTGTAAAATCCCTTCGGTACCTGCAACTAGTTTTTCAGGCATAATTTTATATCCTAAATTATTGGGTTCTTGACCAAAAGTACTTGGCATGGCTAAGCTTGTTACAAGTACCAATAGTAGTAATACTGCTTTCAATACATGAAAAAATACCCTCAGAATTGATTTAAGACACTGTATGACTTTTAATGATACATCTTATTATGCCTAAAAGAGAGAATTTACATCAATTATTGAAAACTGAACCAGTGTAATTCCGACCATGGTCATAACCACCAAAATTATCGAGTAGAGGAATCCTCCCGAAAACGCACCTTTGATTACTCTCCCTAAGAATAGACCAGCTGTCCAGGACTGTATAAGCACAATTAACGGGAATAATCCTAACGAAGAACCTATCAACTCTCCTTCAAGATTGGATAAATTCTGACTTTCTTGAGCAATATCACTAAAAGAATCAATTACAAGAAGAGTGGTAAACCCAGTTGTACCCATTAGAACAAATCCCACATAAAGATAAGGAAGCAATAATTCTCGTTTTTCTTTTTGAATTTCTTGCATCCTCTCGCTTGTCTCAGTAAGAGAATCTAGCGTTTGGGGATTTCCTCCACCAGCTGAAATCAACTCAAACAATATGTTGAAACTAATTAGAACGTTAAATGCTTGAATTTCCTTTTGCAAATCTTTGAAAATTGTTTTAAAGTCAACCCCCCACTCAATTTTATTTGAAATGCCATTTGCTACCGAGTTAAACAATCCATATTCCTTTCGTTTACATGCGTGAATAACACTACTTTCTGGACTCATTCCTGTTTTCCTAGCCTCCGAAATGGTTCGTAATATTTTTGGGGTAGAGTCTTCTGCAGAAATTGTTTTTGCATAAAGTTTTCTAAAATGAATTGCAGGAACAATTGAGGCTGCAATAAGAGCACCGCCTAACAAGTATGGCTCCATCATAGGATCAGGAATCACATTTAGCCCTATTACTATCCCGCTAACAATTAATGCTGGTGCTGCAAACATCATAATTTTTTTATAATCCAAATCTGGATTTTTTGCAATAGGATTATTGTTGGCAGCCAATAGAAAAATAAAAGAAATTACGGGAGTTAGAATTAAAAATATTATTTCTCCGCTAATTCCAGATTCTGATGTTGCAAATGGATCAGAAATAACTGCAGCACTGATAATGTACACTGCCAATAATACTACTTGTATGGTCATATAGGCCTCAACAAGGGCACCTAGTTTTACTACTGCCTGTTTTTGTGATTCTGCATGTCTATCATAAACCGTCTTCATCTTGCTCTTGAGATAGTTTATTAGATTTCCACCACTTTCTACCGTGGATACATATCCATCAAAAAACTCTCCTAAAGCCTTGGAGCTTGAGCGTGATCTAACCTGCCGCATAACCTCTAGTGGGTCTACTCCAAGCAAGTCAATACGCTTTATCATTTTTAATGACTCTATTCGTATTGTCGGAAGTAATTCCATGGATTTTATGCGTTGGAGCATAAAGTATGGACCAATCCCTGCGCTGCTTAGGAGTGTAACCATTGTGATAAAATAGGGTAGTTCTCTGTTGATTTTTTTACCTTGTTTGTGCTCGTATCCCTTTTCGTTAATTTTACTTATTGACAACAAAATTAATCCGCTCCATAATTAATTTTCTTTAGAACGGGTTTTGGATCATTGTAGTACTTTCGTATCATTGCTGTTACTGCTTTATGTTCACGAATGTTGTTAGCAGACATCCACTTGAGAATTTTTGTTCTTTTATGATGTTCTTCAATTATTTCATCAAAACTATACCCCGTACTCTCAGATATTTTTTTGAGATTCTTGCTTGCATCAAGAGAATGTTCGAAGAAATCTGATTTTGGATTCCATTTAGTAACAGAAATCGGTGCAACATCGTTTGAAATTTCTTCAATTGATATAGCCCGCCTCATACTTTTGCCAGTTGATTTTTCTTTTACTCTTTTTATTACTAGCGCACAATTCATCAAAGACAAGTATGCAGGAGGTATGCTCATAGGTTTTTGTTGAAGTCTCTTACTTGCAGATTCAAAACTATCTGCATGCATTGTACACAAACCTCCATGTCCTGTAGCCATAGCTTGAAACATGACATATGCCTCAGAACCTCTGATTTCCCCAACTATTATGTAGTCTGGCCTGTGTCTTACTCCTGATTTGATTAATTCGTATAATCCAATTTCTCCTTCATCGTTTGAACCATACCCTGATCTTGAAATTAAAGAAAACCAGTTATCATGAGGTAAATTAATTTCTGCAACATCTTCAACTGAAAATAATTTATCGTTTTCACTTACCAGACCTGCTATTGCGTTGAGAACTGTTGTTTTTCCACTACCTGTAGCTCCAATTACCATTATGGACATTTTATTTTCAATCATCATCCAAAGATATGCTGCAGTCTCAAAATCAATTGTTCCAAAATTAATAAGATCTACTATTGTGTAGGGGTCTTCACGAAATTTCCTAATTGTGAAACTGGTTCCTTTTGGCGTAATTTCCTTTTGATACAAAACCGAAATCCTGTGGTTTCCAGCAAGAGCCAGATCTGAAATTGGATGTGCAGTACTGACGTGTTTTCCAGCTTTGAATACAATTCTCGTAATAAACGAATTTAATTTTTGATGTGATTCAAAAGAAACATTTGATGATACACTATCATAAACTCTGTGCCAAACATAAAGAGGCATATTAGGTCCACTACAGCTAATATCCTCAATGTTGGGGTCATGCATCAAGGCGTCAATTTCCCCAAATCCCATGATATCACGCTTAAGAAAATACTTTACCTTTTCCATGCTTGCCACAGGATTTGAAATAAAGAATCCCTCATGTTTTTTTATAACATCATTTAGATGTGCGTCAAATTTGGCATCTTTTGTATTTTCAATAGAATCTAGACTTTGTTCAACAAAATTGTATAGGTCTTTGTATATTCTTTCTTCGACAAAATTTAATTTTATTTGATGAAAAAAATTCAAATTTCCAATATTTTGTTGATGAAATAAAATTA
>JARRMG010000058.1:0-7117 GCA_037386265.1 Nitrosopumilaceae archaeon | reverse complement strand
ATTCCATCTCCATCAGTATCTGGAAATTCATAACTTGTTAGATCTTCAGAAATACTGTCTGGGCAGCCATCAGTGTCTTGGAAATTATTGTAAACTTCAGGAGTTAGTGGGCAAGAATCGATCACATCAACAATTCCATCTCTGTCACTATCTAAGGTAGATGTAACTTTATCAGGACAACCATCAGAGTCTTTGAATTGGTTATAAGTCTCGGGTTGTGTTGGGCATAAATCAAGATTGTCTACAATTCCGTCACCATCAGAATCTGAAGTTACGATTCCATCTGTTACTAAATCTGGACAACCGTCATCGTCTTGGAATTTGTTAAAGGTTTCCATATTGTAAGGACATAAATCAATTTGATTTGGTATTCCATCTCTGTCAGTATCTCCTGTAATTAGATAATCAACAACGTCAGGACAGCCATCATCATCTTCAAATTTATTAAAATTTTCCCTTTCAAATGGACAGTTATCTTTGTTATCTGGAATGGAGTCATAATCAGAATCGATCAATCCTGGAGAGTCAAATCCAGAGTACTCCGGACAACCGTCCCAATCTAACTCTCCGTTAAAGTTCTCTGGTTCATCCACACATGCATCCCATCTATCTTGAATGCCATCACCATCAGTATCTGGGAATGTATAACCTTCTCCGGTTTCAGATATTCTATCAGGACAGCCGTCTGAATCTAAGAATTGATTGTAAGTTTCCTTCACGTTGATGCATTCGTCGAAATTATCAGAAATTCCATCTTGATCAGAATCTCTTAAAGATTTAGCATCATCGGGACAACCATCTTTATCGTCGATTCCGTTGAATGTTTCAGGTTGGTTTGGACATAGATCAAGAAAGTCCACAAATCCATCATTATCAGAATCTGCAGTGGTTTTACCATTATCAGGTGATATGTCAGGGCAGCCATCGGCATCTTGGAACCTATTGTAAATTTCTTTTACAGTAGGGCAATCATCAATATGATCTTGGATACCATCCCTATCTTGATCATACCATGGAACAAAGTCCGCAGGGCAACCATCTATATTGATTCCATATTGAGGGTCATAATCCTCTAAGAGATGTGGGCATTTGTCAACATTGTTTGGAACTCCATCTCCATCATTATCATTAATTTGGCCATAAACAGTACCTGGTAGCATACTAATTGTTGAAACTAGTAAAAGTAAAAATCCTAAAAATTGATATTTTTTCATTGTTATTGTCTCCGATATTATTCAGTATTTATTAAGTCTCACGTTAAATAGATCTTTTGTTGTGATCAATTTGGATCATTATGGATCGGGGCAACCGTCAAGATCCCTATCACCATCATAATCTTCTGGTTCATTTGGACAGAAATCTTCATCATTTATGATATCATCAAGGTCATCATCATGAACAAATCTTTTTTGTTCAGGGGCAATATCGGGGCATCCATCATCATCATCATATTTGTTCCATGTTTCAGGGCTGGTTGGACAAGAGTCTATGGCATCATAAAATCCATCACCATCTGAATCCACTCTTGGGGATGTTGTAGATTTTGCACCTTCTGAGTCTGGACAACCGTCCCAATCGGCGTATCCATTATAGTTTTCTGGGAGGTTTATACATTGGTCCTTTCTATCTTCAATTCCATCACCGTCAGTATCTGGAAATTGGTAGGTTGTCAAGTCATCAGAAACACTATCAGGACAACCGTCTGAGTCTTGGAATTGATTATAAGTTTCAGGATCTAATGGACATGAATCAAATATGTCATAAATTCCATCTCTGTCACTATCAAGGATTGAATCAAATGAATCAGGACAACCGTCTTTGTCCTCGTATCCATTAAATGATTCCCGTTGTGTTGGGCACAAATCTAAGTAATCTATTATCCCATCACCATCAGTGTCAGCAGAGAATTTATCATCTACAACAAAATCAGGGCAACCATCTAAATCCAAGTATCGATTGTATGTCTCTTTTACTTGAGGACATTGATCTATATCATCCATAATTCCATCTTTGTCTGAATCACCAACAAAGTCGTAAGAAACTGAATCTGGGCAGCCATCCTCGTCTTGATATTTGTTGTATCGTTCTGCCACTAGTGGGCAGTTATCAAGGTAATCGGGTATGCCGTCATAGTCAGAATCTGCAACTTCTGCAATAACTACTCCTGAAACTTCTGGGCATCCATCATGATCTAAAACTCCATTAAAGTTCTCTGGCTCATCTATGCACGAATCCCATCTGTCTTGGATTCCATCACCGTCAGTATCTGGGAATTCAAAAGTAGATATTCCATCTGTAGTTGAATCAGGACATCCATCTGAATCTTCGAAATTATTGTAATTTTCAGGTAATTGTGGACATTCATCTAAATTATCTGAAATACCATCCCGGTCACTGTCATTTGTTATAATAAATTTGTCGGGACAACCATCAGTGTCTTGATAGTTGTTATAAGTTTCAGCTTGAGTTGGACACAAATCTAAATTATCTATTATACCATCTCTGTCTGTGTCTGCAGAAAATTTATCATCTGCAACAAAATCAGGACAACCATCTCCATCTTCAAATTTACTTTGTCAATATCGCCAAAGATTACATAATCAACCTTATCTGGACATCCAACGTCATCTTGGAATCTGTTAAAGTTCTCTCGTTCAAATGGGCATTTGTCTTCAGTATCACGAATTGAATCATAATCCGAATCTAAACGCTCCTGAGATGAAACTCCTGAAATTTCTGGGCATCCGTCTTTGTCTAATATGCCGTTAAAATTCTCTGGCTCATCAATACAAGAATCCCATCTGTCTTGGATTCCATCACCGTCAGTATCTGGGAAGGTGTATCCTTTACCATCTTCCAATAAAACATCGGGACAACCATCTCCATCTTCAAATCTATTATAATTTTCTGGGGACTGTGGACATTCATCTAATTTGTCTGAAATTCCATCTTTATCAGAATCTCTTAAAACAAAGAAATCGTCAGGACAACCGTCTTTATCATCAATTCCGTTGAATGTTTCAGGGCTGGTTGGACACAAATCCACCAAGTCAGTAAAACCATCATTATCCGAATCTTTTATTCCTTCACCACCAGTTGGTGTGACATCTGGGCATCCGTCATTATCTTCGAATCTATTGTAAGTCTCCTTAACGCTAGGGCAATCATCTACATGGTCTTCAATACCATCATAATCGGCATCATACCATGGTACAAAGTCTGCAGGACAGCCATCAATGTTATTTCCATATTCTGGATTGTAATCCTCTTTTAAGAATGGACATTGATCAGAATTGTTTGGTATTCCATCATTGTCATTATCGTTTTCTACTTGAGCAAAAGTGATACCTTGAAGCATACTCAAGGTTGAAACCAAAAGAAGTAAAAATCCTAGAAACTGGATTTTTTTCATTTTTTAAATCTCCTAAGAGTCAGGACAACCATCTAGGTCTCTGTCTCCATCATAGTCCTCGGGTTCAAAAGGACAAAGGTCTTCATCATTGATAATACCATCTAAATCTGCATCATGTTTGTAACGTGACTGTTCTGGAACAACATCTGGACAACCGTCTTCGTCTTGGTACTTATTCCAAGATTCTTGTTCATTTGGACATTTATCTAAAGAGTCCACTATCCTATCTCCATCTGAATCCACCATCGTTTTTCCAACAGGAAGAACATCAGGACAACCATCAAAGTCAATATATCTATTCCAATTCTCCATTAGTGTTGGGCACATATCCATTATATCAGCGACACCGTCGCCATCTGTATCAATTATGGAAGTTTCAGTGTCAGGACAACCATCTTGATCTTCAAATCCGTTGAATGTTTCTGCTTTGAATGGACATTTATCTGACTTGTCTTCAATTCCATCATTGTCAGAGTCTACAACAAATGATTGGGTAATAACGTCAGGACAACCGTCATCATCTTGGAATTTATTATAAGTTTCAGGTGATTGTGGACATGCATCAATTGCATCAGGTAATCCATCTCTATCTCTATCTGCTGTAGGAATATAATTATCTGGACAACCGTCTTTATCTAAAATACCATTAAAAGTTTCTTTTTGATTGGGACAAAGATCAACTAGATCATAAATTCCATCTCCATCTGTATCGGCTCTATTTTTTGTGTCAAACAAAGAATCTGGGCAGCCATCCTCGTCTTGGAATTTATTGTATTTTTCTGGAATTGTTGGGCATTGATCGAGACTATCTGGTATGCCATCAAAATCAGTATCGGTTTCTCTTAAGAAACTAGGAATATCTGGGCAGCCATCCTCGTCTTCAAATCCATTGTATCGTTCTCTTTCTGTTGGACATTGATCAATACTATCTAAAATACCATCCAAGTCAGAATCTTGTTGTAATTTATCATCTGGGCAGCCATCGTGGTCTTGGAACCTATTCCAAGTTTCTGGTTGTGTTGGACATTTGTCAGAAGGATCTTGAATTCCGTCTCCATCTCCATCCATGATTAGGGTATCTGGGCAGCCATCATGATCTAGATAACCATTAACAGTTTCTGGGACAAGTGCACATTTGTCTAAAATATCAATTATTCCATCACCATCATTATCATTTCCAGTTTTTCCATCAATGAAATCTGGACAACCGTCGTCATCTTGGAATTGATTGTAGGTTTCTTTTTTTGTAGGACATTTATCAAGAGAATCAATTATGCCATCACCATCTCTATCAGTAGGAGATGCAGTATCAGGGCAACCGTCTCTATCTGAAAATCCATTAAAAGTTTCAGGTTGGTTTGGACAGGAATCATAGTAATCAAAAATTCCATCGCCATCAGTGTCTGGTGCTCCACCAGTTTCTCCAACATAATCAGGGCAACCGTCCAAGTCTTGGAATTTATTGTATGTTTCTTTAGCAACAGGACATTGATCTACACTGTCAAAAATTCCATCTTGGTCCGAGTCTTTATCTGTTGTATAAGGAGGAATGTCTGGACAACCGTCTTGATCTTCAAATCCATTGTGTCTTTCAGGTTCTTGTGGACATAAATCATCAGAACCAATTATTCCATCACCATCTGGATCATTAATTCCGCCAAGTAAAAGTGGAATAGAGTCTGGACAACCGTCATAGTCTGAAAATCTGTTAAATGTTTCAGGTTGTCTTGGACAAATATCATATCTATCGGCAATTCCGTCACCATCTGCATCTGTAAAGTCAGAAGTTAATGCAATGTCAGGACATCCATCGGTATCTAAATATCCATTGTAGGTTTCTGGTTGATTGGGACAAGAATCAATTTTATCCTGAATACCATCATTATCTTTATCCATAAACTCTGATGAAACTACTGTATCTGGACAACCGTCTTCATCCAGGTATCGATTATAAACTTCGGCTTTAAGTGGACACTCATCTATTGCATTTGGTACTCCGTCTCTGTCTCGGTCTTCTGACATTTGAAAGGTATCAGGACAACCATCTCTATCTAAAACACCATTAAATGTTTCAGGTTGGTTTGGGCAATTATCTACCAAGTCAATAAAGCCATCACCATCAGTGTCTGCAACTCCTGAGGGGTCAGTTGCAGGTGAAGTATCCGGGCAACCATCATAGTCTTGGAATTTATTGTAATTTTCTTTAAGATTTGGACATTGGTCTATATGATCTGGAATTCCGTCATAGTCTTCATCATACCATGGAACAAAATTTGAAGGACATCCTTCTATACTCCCCTCATAATCTTCTTGAAGGTTGGGACAGCTATCAATCTCATCTATTACTCCATCTCCGTCTAAATCATGGGTTGCAAAGGCAGGATTGATTGGAACACTGGTTAAAGTGGTGATCAGTAATACTAGAAATGCTACAAAGTACTTTGGTTTCAACTTACAAGTTTACCCCGAAGATCCAGTAATTAAACGTCACGTCCAAAATCCGTAAAATCGGCATATGATTTGATCAAAAATTCCCAAATCTCGATCAATTTAAGTAAACCAAAACAGGATTTTACCTCATGAGTTGTTCTGGTGAAACAGTTGAAGAAGATCAACTTATCCAAATCAAGCCAAGAGTTTCTGACCAGTTAAAAAAAGCAAAGTACGGGGTTGCCGATCATTCAACTGTAGCCCTTTGTCATTGGACCAAAAAATCTTTCAAGCATGAAGGAAGCTGTTACAAACACAAGTTTTATGGAATTTCGACACATAGTTGTATGGAGTTTTCTCCAGCAGGAATGTATTGTGAAAACCGTTGTGTGTATTGTTGGCGACCCATGGAATTTTATGATTCAATGAAAATGGCGCAAGAAAATGTCGCAGAGCCAAAAGACATCATGGAAAAATTGATGGAAGAGAGAAAGAAGTTGATAATGGGCCACTATGGCGATTCCAGAAGTGACAAACAGAGATTAGATGAATCTCTAAAGCCAAGTCACTATGCAATTTCTCTTTCAGGAGAACCAACAATGTATCCAAAACTTCCTGAATTAATCAAGTATCTAAAATCATTACAAGAAACAAAGTCAATTTTTCTAGTAACAAACGGTCAAGAACCAGACATGATTCAAAGACTAAAGGATGAAGATGCATTACCTACACAACTGTATTTATCAACAAATGCAGCAGATTACGAATCCTTTTTGAGGATTAATAAACCAAAGTACGATGATTCGTGGCAAAGATGGAACAAAACCCTTCAAATGCTCAAAGAGCTTGACACAAGGACTGTTCTTAGAATTACCTTGATACGAGGCTATAATGACCAGAATAAAATGATCCCTGCATTTGCACAAATGCTAAAAGAGTCAAGTCCTCATTTTGTTGAAATAAAATCCTACATGCATGTAGGACGCTCTACAAATAGACTAGAACACGAAAATATGTTAGAGATGGAAGAAGTGAAAAATTTTAGTAAAGAAATAGTGAAACAAAGTAAAATATTTTCAATTATGGACGAAAGTTATGTGTCTAGAATTGTAATTTTACAAAATAATGAACGAAATGTAGATAGATGGATTTCTAGTTATCAAGATACCAACTAGAAAAAAATTTCAAAGCTTTGAATCTATGAGAGATTTTATTTTTATTTTCTAGCTGTGCAAAAGTTTTTTTGAATTTGGAAGGAATAAAGATTGGGTCATA
>JARRMG010000057.1:0-4574 GCA_037386265.1 Nitrosopumilaceae archaeon | reverse complement strand
AAAGGAAAGGCTTTGCCTGAAGAGACGCTGGAGGCAATCAAAAGTTCTGATGTTTGTCTCAAGGCACCAGTTGGAGAAAGTGCAGCTGACGTAATTGTGGTTCTGAGACGAATGCTTGACCTTTATGCAAACATCAGACCTGCAAAATCGTATCCCCACATGCCTGCATTACGTGATGATATTGACATGGTAATTGTAAGGGAAAACACAGAAGATCTTTATACTGGCAAAGAATTCAGCCTTGGAAATGCCTCAGTTGCACTAAGAATAATCTCTGAGTATGCTTCAAAAAGAATTGCAAAATACGCTTTTGAGACTGCAAAACAACGCGACGGAATGAGAAAAGTTACTTGTGTTCACAAATCAAACGTAATGAGAGTAACTGATGGAATGTTTGCAAAGGCATGTTCTGATGTTGCAAAGGATTATCCTGACATTATCTTTGAGCAAATGTATGTTGATGCATGTGCTATGAACCTAATTAGACAGCCACACCAATTTGATGTTGTAGTTACCACCAATTTGTTTGGTGATATCTTGTCTGATGAATCCTCTCAGGTGGTTGGAGGACTTGGTATGGCGCCAGCGGCTAACATTGGAGATAAATTTGCCTTGTTTGAGCCAGTACATGGAGCTGCATTTGATATTGCGGGACAAAACATTGCAAACCCATCTTCATTTTTGCTCTCAATTAAGATGATGTTTGATTGGCTAGCCGCAAAACACAATGATTCAAAATGCACCGAAGTTGGACAAAAACTAGAGTCTATCATTTTTGGATTGGTAAAAGATGGGATAAAGACTAAGGATATTGGTGGAGATAAGACTACAGAAGATTTTACTGCAGAAATAACAAACCGATTCTAGATTTTTATTCTTTCTAAATTTCATCAAGGATACAAAGACTACAGTAATTGCTGGCAAAATAAGTAAAACCATGTTTGTTTGTCTCTGAAAACTTCTAAATCCCAATGGGATTGACAAAATCTTCCCCAAAAGAGAAATTTTACCTTGCTTTAATGCAAGAAGAGATTTCCAAGATGGATGTAAGCACAATCATCCGAGCAAAAGTTTGATTTTTTTAGAGCAAATTCTTCTCCACAATTTTGGCATTTTGACATGACTTTCATTTGTTTTTTTGCAATTAAGCATGTGTAAGTCCAAAAACAACATTACATCTTGGAGTTTCAAATTAGTTTCTGGTAATTATTGGGAATCTCTCGCCGGTGATTTCTAAGCTAGCATATTGAATTCTCATCTAAATGTCTGATGAGGTCTTTTATGAAAAATTTCCCATCTTAAATTATGAAATACGGATGTTGTAAAAACTGTTCTTGTGCCTCAAAAAACTGCGAGATCCGGGATGCAACTGCAGTAATCATGATGAGGTGGATTAATTTGTAAACTGGAATGAAAATACTTTCAAGAATCGAGTTTTTGTTTTTAGATTCTTCTAATGCTTACAAATGCGGCAACTGGAACTCCGACATACATTCCAACATTTAGAAGAATCAAACTAATTCCGTATCCTAAAACCTGTGCCTCTGAATCCAAATCAACATGATTCAAAATTGATAAACTTGACATCATTGGAGTGATTGCAATTTTCACTGCTTCCTTAAAGTATGGGTTTTCACGCTCATAATCTGCAATTTGTGGGCTAAATGAATAGTAAAAATCATTGAATCCTACAATGAATGCATGGCCTGATTGTGTTTGGAGTAATTTGTTGTCTCTAACCTCCCTTAACTTTTGAACTTGGGGTGCCATCTCAGACCCATAAGTTGCAGTTGCAATTAGACACCCTCCTCCAATCGTGTCTCCAATTTCTGAGACTGCCTCTGAGCTTTTCTGCTCTACAGTGTCTGCAATCTTTTGTCTTTCATCTTTAGTTTCTTCATATGATTCAAATCCTTTTTCATAGGCATCTTTGCCAACACCAACAATAACTTCACCGGCCTCTTTGCCTGTTTCTACAACTAGTTCGCCTGTTTCTTTTCCTGCGTCTACAATTGCTTGACCTGCATCAGCTGCTTTGTCTTTCAGTTCTGGTTTGGTGTCTTGTTTTATTAGAAAATTTAGTTTACTTTTTTCATCAACGTATTGTGCTTCAACCACGTAGGTCATCCCATCATCAAAATTATTTTTTGAAGTATCCAAATCAAATTTAAATCCCCATGCTGTATTTTCAAAATATTCTGTGGGCTTTGCATCTGGGAGTAGTATTTGAGTCCAAATTATTTCTGCCGTCTCAAGCTCAGTTACTGTCACTTTAACTAATTGATCCTTAATGAGATTGTCTCCATATAGATACCCTTGATAAGTTATGATTTCGCCATAATCGATGTTCCTCTTGTCTGCATCCATTGCAATTTGGCCATGCCAGACAAGTGAGAATGGGATTATCATAATGTCTCCGTAAAGTTTCTGTTCGTTTGAAACTGACTTGCATGCCGGTCCAAATTGGGTTGTATCAGTTAGAAACCCATCTCGTGTGTATGTCATACAAAACCCTACTATGTCTCCAACTGAGACATTCATGTCATTAGGATCATCTGACTTTAATGGCTTTAAGAACTCTATGAAATTTCTTGTACCATCATGTTGTGCGGCACCTGCCCCGTTTCCCTTTGAATCTATTATCCATTGGGCCCCGTCATAATGTCCATCAAATACATCTCCAAGACCAGAAATGCCTCCCGAGTCATCATTTGGGTCTAAGAGGCCATTATGCGAATTGTCAAACATTACTCCCAACTCATCATCTGGCGTCAAAAAATTATCAATAACATACAATCCAAAATACAAATTCTCTTCATCATTCATCACAAGAAGCATGTCGCTGTCAGATTTTCCTCCAAACACCGGAACGATATGGGCCCCATCCCATTCTCCAAGAGATCTAATGCCGTCTATTGTTGCGGTTCCATAACCTGATAGCGGTTCACCGTAATGTCCAAACGCATCATTTGCAACTATTCCAAGAGAAAAAAGAACCGCAAAAGTGATTACTGCAAAATTCTTTATCATATTCAATTAATTCTTCTTGAAATCTGTTTAAAAGTTAATCCATGGAATTTTTCTATTTTTATAAAGACGCCTGAAAAAATTCCTAGTTTTAAAGCATTACTGATCTTTTTGATTTGAAGTTTTTAATTTATTTTACAAATCTTCAATTAATGCAAAACGAACAATGTGGGATCTGCTGGGATTTGAAATATGATAAGCAAGGAAAACATACGCATGGAATTTTAAATTCACATGATTTTTCACCATTTGATTTTTGTCTAAAATGTAGACAGCCAAAATTTGACCATGATGGTTTTCTTACCCACCCGAGCATTTACGATCTGAATGATTTGCATTTGGAGGATCCCCATGAGTTTGTGTCTGCAATCGCAGCAACAACTAATACAAGAAGAAAAATTGCATTTGTGATTTCCGGAATTACTGCATTTGCTATTTCTGCTAACATCAGTTTAATGAATTTCTTTCAGTAAAAATCTAGAAAGTCTTTTTTTGGATATTAAAAAAGACTTGATTGAATCTCCAAATTTGCAACATAGGGTATTGGGCAGTAATTTTGTCTGATTTTTGTGCCCAAGGGCTTAAAGCAGCAGAAATTGCTATAGTTTTGTGAAGGTTTTCAATTCTATGATTTTCTTTGGAATAACACTTTTGGTGGTTGGAATTTTCTTTTCTTGGTCTGCCTTTGGCATGTCTGAGAACTGTGATACCAATCAAGATGTAACTGCTCTGAATCCATGCATTTCCACTCCGTGGAATTTGGTAGGATTGTATTTGCTACCTGGAATAGTTTTGATAAGCTCTGCAATTTTTCTTAAAAAGAAAATAAGTTAGTTCTTTATTGTGTTCAAAATAAAAATAAAAAGAGTGAATGGAACTCTAGATTTTTTGCATTATGCTCAGTCTTGTCTTTGCAGAAATTGCAACTATAGAAATGATTGCAACTGCTAGGATCATTACTGCAATTGTTCCAAACTCTGGAATGGCAAATGTTCCTATAATCTCAACTGTTTCAGCTCCTGCTGGGAATGCTACGGTTACTGTCCTCTCAGTTGATGCTGTTGTCTCCTCAAAATCAACTTCTTCGTTATCAACTAACACAAAGAAGTCATCGTCTTCGTTACCAACTGTTGCATCAATAATATCTCGTGGCAATGTAACTGTAATTGAGCCATCATCTTTTGCATCCAACTCAATGATGACTGAATTTGCATCTCCGTCAGCTGTCATGCTTATTACCTGTCCGCCAGAAATCTCATGATCTAATGTTACTGCTACTTGAGAATCTTCTGCTGTTTCTGCTGAAATTAATTCTGGTTTTTGTGCGCTTGTTGTCTCAGCTGCTACGGCTTCTGCTGTTCCTACATACACAATTCCTTGCATCCATGGGTGAACCATGCAAAAGTAAGGAAAGTCTCCCTCATCTTCAAATTGGAAAGAGTATGTCGTTCCTGCCATAAACAGACTGCTGTCAAATACTCCAGAAGGTCCATCAGCTACACTTCCAGCTGTGACAGTATGTGCTGCAGAATCATCATTTGACCATG
>JARRMG010000056.1:0-4588 GCA_037386265.1 Nitrosopumilaceae archaeon | reverse complement strand
GTTGAATGGTTTACAAAATGGAAAAAAGGAACTAAACCCTTACTCTTAATTGGGCCTCCGGGAATTGGCAAAACCACCATTGCATATCTTGCAGCAAAGCAATTTGGATATGATATGATTGGACTCAACGCAAGCGACGTACGTAGTAAGTCAAGAATTAACGAAATTCTGTCCCCTTTATTGGGAAATGTTACCATTCTTGGGTCTCCAATGATATTTGTGGATGAAGTTGATGGAATCCATGGAAGAGGGGATTATGGAGGAGCCGAAGCCCTAATCAAAATTCTAAAAGAACCCACAGTTCCAATTGTTTTGGCTGCTAATACTGATGATTCTGATAAAATGAAAAGCATCAAAAAAGTTGCCAAAACAATTCCTTTTAGACCAATTCCTCCCCGACTTTTGAGAATTTATCTTGAAAATATTCTTTCTAAAGAAGCTTCCAAACTTAGCCCAGGAGCTCTGATTAAAGTTATAGACAAATCCCGAGGAGATATTCGTTCTATGATTAATCTGGCACAGTCTCTTGTCACTGGCTTCAACCCTCAAACCGAAAAATCTTTTGAAAGCATCAATGTTGAAGATGGAGTTAATGCATTTTTCAAAGCCAATTCAATTGATGAAGCAAGAGGAGTGCTATACTCTATGCAAATAGAACCAAGACAAAAAATTGATGCTTTCTATTCTAGCATAATTACAAGTAAATTAGACAGTAAAACTCTTGCCAAACATCTTGAAGTAATTTCAAGGGCAGATATTTTGTATGGAAAAATAATGAAAACCCAAAACTGGAGATTACTGCGTTATCTTAATGAAATATTGATTGAACTTTATCAAAAAGATGACCGAATAAGATACACACAATACAATTTATCTTGGCCTCTTTTGAATAGAATACGTTGGGATGGAAGGAAGATCAAGGCATTATCATTAATTTTAGCAAAAAATTTACATCTTTCAGCAAGTGCAGTCTCTGCTATTTGTCTACCATATGTTTTGCTTTGTATAAAAAATAAAAAATTGCAATTAGACTTGGAAGAAACTTTTGGGGATATTATTGAAAAAGAAATGGAGCTAATCAAATGAGCTGGAGAAAAATTCCTATGAAATTCCCAGGAACATGTATTGTATGTAATGAAAAAATTGAAGTAAATGAAATTGGATTATGGGCAAAGGGACTAGGAGTAAAACATGAGAAATGCTCAGAGGTTAAAGAACTCAAATGTGCTATTTGTAATGGACCTGCAGGATGTCAAACCTGCGAATTTCAAGATAATTGCGACATTGAGAATGTCTCGCAATTATGTATCTGTAAAAAATGCAGCGAAGAGAAAAGTCCATTTGAATTATATCAAAATTCCATAAAGAAAAAACTTCCATTATTGAATCTTAAATCCTAAAAATAAAGAAATTTCTCTGCCCAAATACCTCAGATCAAAAAAATATTCTAAAAGCTTAAAATTCTACTCAATTATTCTATTTTTTGATGTCTGAGGACAAAAAAGAAGATCCTATTGAAGCAACCGAAACCAGTGCTGAATCAACTCCTGAAAACTTGAAAAATGAGAAGGAAACAGAATCTAAAGAAGAAAAAAAGGCACCAAAAACTACGGAATCTAAAAAATCTGGTCTTACGGCATCGGAATTATCTGCTTTAGCAGAGGCCGAAGCTGCTGCAGCATCTGCTAGATCTAAGGCTGCTAAAGAGGCCGCTGAAAAGGCCTTAGAAGAAGAATACAAAGAAGCTGCAAAAGAAGCAGTAATTGAAAAAGTCAGTGACTCTTTTACCAATAAACGATTTAGCGAACAAATTTTCCGTAGAGAAATGGGTGAACCTGAATTTTTTCTTCGCAAAGATCAATTAGGGCCCCCAAGACCTATTCTTACTCCAGAAGAACAAGATGAGATTTCAAGAAGAGTTGAAATTCCAACAGATCAAACTCCAAAATATGAACCGCAACTCATGCTTAGCCCTGAGTACCACGGGGAATCAAACTATGAGAGTGGAATTGAATCGTTTAGAGATGAACTTGAAGAAAAATTAGCAAAGTTACAGCAAGACCCCGATGCAAGTAAACAAGAACTTCATCAGGCCGAAGAAGATCTAAAAACAATAGATTATCTCTATGAAAATTATAATCAGGGAATGAATGTTTTTCGTACTGCAAAAGGTGGAAGGAGTAAATTAGGTAAGTAGAGTGATTGGATTGGTAGAAGGCAATTTTAAAATTATTAACGCACGATTTACCCACAAGAATATTCCTATTCATAAACTTGAAAGATTTTCTTTCAAGGATATCCCTGCAGCAGCTGATGAATTCAAAAAAATTTCTGATGTATCAGAATGTGTAATAATTCAAACAGCCAGTAGAGTTGAAATTTTTCTAATAATTAATTTAGATACTGGAGATACACCTGATGGAAGAAGACCAGAAGCCAAAGGACTTGTAATAAATCAAATTCAAGATACATGGACTTCTTTAACAGAACTGGATCAATGGGATATTGACCACTTTGATCAAACACTGGAAATTTATTCAGATGTAGATGTTTATCGTAACCTACTAAATTTAGCATGCGGGCTTGATTCTGTTGTTGTAGGTAAAGTTGAAATTCTCAATCAATTGAAAGAGGCAATTGCACAATCTAAAGAATCCAAAACATCTGGAAGAGTTTTGAACAAACTATTTGATACATGTATTCGAGTTGCAACTCAAATAAGAGAAACTACTGGAATTGGCGAGAATGTTGTATCTCTTGGAGATATTGCAGTAAAAATTGCTGAAGAAAATGCAGGAATTGACAAAAAGAAACATATCTTATTAATTGGAACAGGTGAATCCGCTGCAAGAGTTGCAAAAACTCTTAACAGGCGAGGATATTCCTTTGATGTTTCAAGTTTAACAATCGATCGAGCCACTAGTTTTTCTAAAATTCTTGGAGGAACTCCAATCGAATGGGAAACTGTTTTCCCAAACTTTGATAAATTTGATATTGTTTTTGTAGCAACTACTGCAGATTATTTTCTAATTCAATATGACCACATTAAACGAATTGTAGAAAATAAGAAAAAAGGAGTTTTAATTTTAGATATTTCTGAACCTAGAGCTGTTGCAGATAAGGTATCTACAATTACTGGAGTAAAACTCATGTTTAAAGATCAAATTATAGAGATGGTAGAAGAAAACGAAAATCTTCGAATGGCTAAAGTTCCAGAGGTAGAAAAATTGATTGCAAAGGAAGTTCCTGTAATTGAGGCCACTATGAAAAGAATTGGTGCAGAACCAATAGTAAGTAATGTATTTGAATCTGTAGACTCTATACGAAAACAAGAATTAGAAAAGGCAATGGAGCAACTTGGTGATTTAGATGAAAATAAAATAAAAATCATTGAGGAATTAACCAAGAAGGTCGCACAGAGCATTGTTTCAGTACCAAAAAAATCGGATGAAAAATCTGAATAGACTCAAATTTCTAACTTGTTGATTTTTTGATCCATATAGGTTGAATTAAGCATAGAAGACATTTTTTATGCTAAATAATATCTTAGTTTTTATTGTACACTGGTAATTCCCAAAATATGGCAAGATTAAGATGCTCAGACTATGGGTTTGAGTGTGATTTTGTTAGTGAAGGTGAAATAGAGAAAGTGATAGAAGAGTTTGGAAAACATACTGATGAAGAACATGGCATTGATTACTCTAAAGAAGCCTTGATGCAATTTATCCTACGTCAAAAATAATAAACCATATATTTTATGTGAATTTTAGAAAAAAAGATCTTTAGTAAAAAATTTGATTAAAATTAATAGAAAGTTTATCCGTATGATTCGTATCTAATTTCGTAACTACCATCTTCTCTTTTGTCGTCAGCCGTTACAAATCCTCGAGCCTTGGTGTTTTCAATTACTCCATCGATTGTACCTTGATAACCACAAATGTAGATGTAAGTATTTTCTGGAGTACACTTTTCACCAACCAATTCATCTAGTGGAGATAAACCATTTTTTCCTTGCTTGAAGAATGATTCTACTCTGCCAACATGTCCACTCCATGAGCGATTAAAGAATTCTTTAGGCCTACTTATGGCTGCCCTGTATTTAAAATTCCATTCATCTGCTCCTCTTTTTTTGCTTTCATCTTCCAAATCTGTAAGTAATCTTCGATAACTTAATTCATCAACATAACTTGCTCCATGCAGAACTACAACTTCTCTCTTATCTCCCACATCATGTAGATGGTTTGCAAAAGCTATGAATGGTGCAAGACCCGTTCCACCTCCAACACACACAATACGTCGCATGTCTTTTTCACCATTAGGTAATTTTTCATTAATTTGTAATGCTGCACCAGTAGGATATCCTAATTTTACTTCGTCCCCTTCACTAGCGTAAAAAAGCATAGTAGTAACACGACCAGGTAAAGGATTTCGTACCCATCTTATAACAAATTCAAAGTAATCTTGATTTTCTGGATGGGATGCAATTGAATATGCTCTTCTTACAAGTTTATAATTTTCTGCAGGAACATTTACTCCAATAGTAAGGAATTGACCTGTTTTGTAATCAGGCATTCCTTCATCTGGTAGG
>JARRMG010000055.1:0-5538 GCA_037386265.1 Nitrosopumilaceae archaeon | reverse complement strand
TTTTACAATGGTGTCCTCAGAGAATTTGAGATTTATTGCTGAGCGTATTTTCTTTAATTTTTTGTTCATTGAAATAACTGCGGTTGCAACATGCTTTGATCCTCCATATTCTAATTCACCTGCCTTGACTGCTGTGTTTCCTGTTTTTACTATCCTTCCCGAAATGCCTAGAACATCTTTAATTGATTTTGGAGATTTTTTTGAAAATACAAAATTTGTTTGACATTCTGGAATATTCTGTGAGATGTTTTTAATTTGTGTAAATTGAGTTATTGCGTTTTGTAATTGAATTTGTTCTTTACTTGATTTTTTATCTGTGATGGTTATTCCTTTTCCTCTCTTTTTTGCCCCTTTGATTGATTCAAAACTATATTTTCTTGCAAATCTGGCAGACTCTAAAACTGATTTGCCTCGAACTAATGAAAAAATCATAGCAGCAGAATAATTGCCTCCACTTCCATGATTTTTTGAATCTAATTTTACACCTTCGATAAAATTCTGATCTTTTTTGGTCATGACAAAATCAATAATCTTATTTTTTTCAAATGTTAATCCCGTGATTACAATATTTTTTGCCCCTAGTTTTTGAATTATTTTTCCTGAATTTATCAGAGATTTTCGAGAATTGATTTTAGATTTTGAAATGAATTCTGCCTCAAATTTGTTTGGTGTAATTACTGTAGCAAGTGGTATTAGATATTTTTTAAAATCACTCACTGCAGTTTTTTGAATTAACATCCCGCCTGTTGTTGATTTTATCACCGGATCTAAAACAATTGGTAAAGATAATTTCTTCAAGCAATTGTAAATTATTTTAATAATGTCGGAATTGTACACCATTCCAATTTTTATTGCATCTATTTTGAAATCTGAAGTAATGACATCCAATTGATTTTTGATTGTAGATGGTGAAACAGGAGATATGTTCACAAAGAAGCTGGCTGCACTAATCCAAATTTTGAAGTATTTTGACTTGTAATTGCTGTAACTGAGGTTAGTGCATAGGCATCAAGTAATTGGAAATCTTTGACATCGCTTTGAATCCCTGCTCCTGATGATGGGTCTGATCCCCCAATGGATAAAATGTTCATGGACTTGTTCGAGTTAGAGTCCTAATTTGTTTATCCTTTTTGGGTCTAAACATAACCAATTTACTTTTTCTATATCTTAGACTGAGTTTTATATCAAAAGAAGATGTTATTGAACAGATTGAAAAAAATCCCATTGGGAACTGATCCGCCAAAAATAATTCATTGTACCAACTGTAATCTTCCTATGCAATATCAAACAAAAATATTTGAAAAATTTCTATGGCAATGTTTCAAATGCGGAAAAAAATATTTTGTTTCTGAAAAACTAGGAAATTATATAATCGAAGAAACGTGGAGTCCACCAAAATGAAATTTAAAATTTTTAGAAAACAATTGGTTTGACTAAATTTATTACATTTTATTCTCTGGAAACTTTGTAAATTCCTCCTTATCCTTATTCAAAATAGGCTCCAATTACAACTTTTGGCAATGTATTATTACACTTTAGAATTCTTGCAAACTCTATGATGTTTGTTTGACGCAATCCTCTGAGCAATAATCATCTTTTAGGCTTTGGAATTCTCTCCCACAAATTATACATTCTTTCACAGCTCGCATTGGAGCTTTATTGTTTTAGTAAGATATAAGATCTATCCAATTTGTTATTATACTTACGATCGTAAATCTTTGCGATCAGATTATTTGATTGATTTTCACGATTGTTTAAATCAGGTTAAAACATAGATTATTCATGAGTACTCAAATGAGTGCAGCCAGGAGGGGTGTTGCAACTGATGAGATGAAACAGGTTGCAAAAGATGAGGATGTGACACTTGAATGGCTTATGCCCAAAATTGCAAAGGGGTCTATAATCATTCCAAGTAATAATCAAAGAAAACAAAAAATTCACAATGTAGGAATAGGGAACGGCCTTAAAACTAAAGTTAATGTCAACATCGGAACTTCTACATTAAACGTAAATCTTGAAGAAGAAATTGAAAAAGCAAAGATTGCAGTAAAGTACCATGCAGATACTATTATGGATTTGAGTGATGGAGGGGATGTGAAAAAAATCAGAAAATCTCTTCTTGAGGAAGCTCCTATAACTTTTGGAACTGTCCCAATCTATGAGGCTTACAATTATGGTGTTGAGGTTCATAAAAATCCCTTAAACCTAACGGAGGATGATTTTCTAAAAGCTTTTGAAAATAATGTGAAAGATGGTGTAGATTACACCACTATTCACTGTGGGATTACAAAAGATATTGCTAAACGAATTTTAAAAGTACAAAGATATGGTGGCGTTGTTAGTAAAGGTGGAACTTTAACTGCAGCATGGATGCTAAAGCATGACAAAGAAAATCCGTACATTACTCACTATGATTACCTGATTGAATTGGCCCGAAAATATGATGTTACATTTAGTCTGGGTGATGCCCTAAGGCCAGGCTCAATACTTGATTCTCATGATGAGTTACAAGTTCAAGAGATGATCAACATGGTTGATTTGACTAAACGAGCTCACGAAAAAGATGTGCAAGTAATGATTGAAGGTCCAGGACATGTTCCGCTAAATGAGGTGGCAGCAAATGTTCGATTGTCAAAATCTTTGATTGGTGATGTTCCATACTATGTTTTAGGGCCTTTGGTAACTGATGTCGCATCCGGACATGATCATATCGCAAGCGCTATTGGTGCAGCAGTATCTGCAAGTGAGGGTGTAGATCTTCTGTGTTACCTTACCCCATCGGAACATTTGGCATTGCCAAATCCTGAAGAAGTAAAGGCTGGGCTAATTGCTTACAGAATTGCTGCTCATGCAGGAGATCTTGTAAAGATTAGAGATAAGGCGATAAAATGGGATATGGCCATGAGTGAAGCAAGACGAACACTTGACTGGGAAAAACAATTGGCTTTATCTATTGATCCCGAAGAGGCTGCAAAGATCCATAGCCGAACTGGACAACATCCGGGCAATAATGTTCCTTGCACAATGTGTGGAGGTGCATGTGTTTACATAATGCTTCCACAACAACGAGGATATGAGAAGGAAAACTTACAACAAACTGAGTAACACTCTGTCTATGCTTGGAACAGTTTCGTAATTTTTAATTTCATTCATAGTGACCCATTTGTATTCTGAATTTTCCCAGTTTAGCTTTATTGTCGGGTTGCTTGATTCGAACAAAAATGGAAAAATTTCCCACTCATGATTTTCATATTGGGGCGAATGTACTGTCATTTTTGAGGCAGCTTTCAAAAATTTAATTTTGTCTTCGGTAATTCCCAACTCTTCAAAAATCTCGATCTTTGCTCTAATGAGTGGATCCTCCTCATTCTCTATGATGCCACTAATTCCTGCCCATAAACCTTTCATGGTTTTGACTTTGTTGCTTCTCTTTAGAAGGAGAAATTTGTCATTATCTTTAATGAAAGATGTTACTATTCTTGTCGACCGCATTTTGACTATTTTTTCTCAACGGCATTTACCATCTTCGTCAATTTCTTGTAAGATGCGTCCAAGTCAGTTTTTGTAGCAAGCCTTTCTTGGCATGATTTAATGTAGGTGATTACTTCCTCGGTTTTTGATTCCTGAACAGCTGTTAGTAATCTTCCTACATCTTTCCACAGATCCTCTGCAACTCTTCTGATTTCAGGATTTGCAATTATTGTCTCAATTAATTCTGGGGATTCAGTCATTATGCTTTCAGCAAGAATCTTTTGAACTGTGAACGTAGTTCCAGACATTTTTTCTGTTAAAGCAATTTTTTCATCCTTTGAAATAATATTTGCAAAGACGAGGTTTAGGAGATGAGTCAATCCTAAAATCACTGCAATTTTCTTATCATGCTCTACGGCATCAATGGTAACAAAATTTGCTCCCTCAAAAAGAGATTTTGCAACTGTAAGTTCTTTTTTAGCATCTTTTACTGGGACCGAAATGATGTTGTGTCCTTTGATATTTTTTATACCTGGACCAAACATTGGATGAATGCAAATAGGATTAATTTTAGCTGGCATTTTAGACAATGATGACACGGCCTTTCCTTTTTCTGATGAAATTTCTATCAGGTATGTTCCTCTCTTCATTTCTTTTGCAATTAATCTAATAATTTCAGGGGTTCTTCTTGTTGGAGTACATAGCATTACATAGTCTGCCTTAAGAATTGCACCTACTAATGATTGGGATTGAATAATTTCTTTACCTTTGATTTTATTTTCTTCATCATAACCTGTTACTTCGAAGCCTTTACTTAGAAAATATTTGGAAAACCATTGGCCCATTTGACCTCCAGCACCAACAATAGTAATTGACTTCTTCATTGTTTATCACTTAAAAATCCGCTTAGTATATTCATTCCGTCTGTCAGGGTTTGGTCATCTCTACATGCTGATAATCTGATAAATTTTTTGTAATCTCCAAAGCCCTCCCCTGGTGCCACTGCTAATCCTTTTTCTAATAACATATTTGCAAATTGTACTCCGTCAAATCCATCTTGATTGACTCTGGCAAAGAGGTACATTGCTCCATCTGGACGATTAAAATCGAGATTCATCTCTTTGGCTTTTTTAATCAATACCTCTAGTCTTCGCTGTACTGTATTAGTATTGTTGGAGGTATCTGCTTCTAAAGATCTCATCGCCACATATTGCATGGGCTCTGAAACATTGGTTAGACACAATGCCTCAAATTTTGCCATTTTATCAATTATGTCTGGATGTGCGATGGAGTATCCTACTCTAAAGCCTGTCATAGCATGAGATTTGGAAAAAGATTGTGTCACGATGGTTTTATCGTAATTATAACCCAGTACACTTTTCCAACTTGCAAATGAATATTGTGAATAAATTTCATCACTAAGAATAAACAAATTATTTTTTATTGCCAAATCTATAATGTCATCTTGCAATTTTTCAGGAAGTATTTTTCCAGTTGGATTATTTGGGTAATTCAAAGTAATCATCCTGGTATTGGAGTTTATGGTTTGCTCAATTTGCTCAATTGATGGTTCCCATTTACTTTCAAATGTGGTGTTGATTGTTCTTACTTTTACCCCTGAATTTAATGCACAATCTTTGTATGCAGGCCAGGCAGGTTCAATAACAATTAGTTCGTCTCCTGGATTAAGAAGTGTATTGATTGCAGTAAAGATTCCAAATCTTGCACCTGGCGTAACCATGATGTTTTCTTGATTTACATTAACTTTGAAATTTTTTGAAACGTGTTTGGCCAGTGCTTCTCTAAACTGCGGTATGCCTTTAGATTGACCATATTTTAAAAATCCTTTATCATATACTTCTCCAAGTGCTTGTTTGGTAATGTCTGGGGGCAAAAAGTCTGGCTCTCCTACCTCCATGTGGATTATTTTCTTACCTTCTTGCTCCATTGATTTTGCTTTGAGAAAAATTGAAAGATGTCATTATAGATTTGGCAATAAAAAATAATTTGTTTATTCTTAGTGATGAAATTTATTCACAATATTCATTTGCAAGTTGGAAAAGTGTA
>JARRMG010000054.1:0-4686 GCA_037386265.1 Nitrosopumilaceae archaeon | reverse complement strand
AGGAGTTCACAGAATAAAATTTGATTCTGATCATCTAGACGATGTGGCAGATGCAATTACTAGAGAAAATATTAGAAGTCTAATCACAGCTAATACTATTCAAATCAGACCATTTACTGGAACATCTAGAGGTAGAGCACAAGACAAGAAAAGCCAAAAAAACAAGTAGGGACAACGCAAGGATCTAAGCGAGGAAGAAAAGGAGCTCGTGTTGGAAAGAAAGAGGTCTATGTTGCAAAGGTTCGCGCATTGAGAAGATTACTCAAAATTGCCAAAGACAGAAAAGACCTTACAAATCCAGAATTTTGGGCACTTTACAAAAAAGAGGGCGGAAACACCGTTAGAAATAAGGCTCATTTGAGACAATTAATGGAAGAAACAATCACAAAAAGAAAATCCTAGAATCGATAAATCATATTTTCCCAATCTAAAATTTTGCCATCTTTAATTTTGATACCTTCTTTTTTGAGCATATTTTCTTTAATTTCTTCACCATAAGCATATCCCCCTATTTTGCCATCGGACTTTACAACTCTGTGACAAGGAATAATCACAGGATATGGATTTTTATTCATAATTTTTCCAACAGCACGTTGACCATTAGTAAAACCTACAGCTTTTGCCAATTCTCCATATGTGGTGATTTTTCCTTTGGGAACCTCAAGTAATTTTTTGTAAATCTTCTCATCAAGATTCATAATTTTATTATCTCCAGTTTAGTTGAATCTAGAAGTTCAAGAAGTTTTTTCTTGTTCGGTCCCAATCCGCCCCAATCCAGAAGAGCTGCAGTTGCTTTTTGATTTCTCTCCAAAATATGAGAAAAAAGTTTCTCATCCAAATAATCCAAGGCATGCTTTGGCATAACTGTTCCCAAACCAAATTCTCCTTCTAGCAATTCTTTTGTAAATTTTTCCGGGTAATGAGTCCCCCCAAAACAAATTGCCACAGGGTTTTTTGGGATGTCTTCGGTCAGCGTTTCATCTACTAATGTTGCAATTGATTCACACAAAGACGTATCATTCCACTGTTTTTCAGTTGTTCCAATCTCGATGAAAATTGTAGGTTTGTTAAGGGCAGTTGGACCATGGTGAGTGGCCTCTATTATTATTTGAAAATCAGAAAATTTTGATTTGTTTTGCCAAAGTTTTTGAAGATATGTTTTTTGAACATTAGGATGAGGGATTGCCATTTGACCTGGGTTTCCTCCAAACTTTGCCTCAGAGAAATTTCCCGTACTATGACAAGTTAAAGCCAAAACACCTGATTCTGCCGCATGTTTTGAGAGAAAAATAAAACCATCATAATCATATTTTTCTTCCAACCAGTCTGCTTTGATTGCAGGTGTTGGGATTATTAGTAAATCATAATTCTTGCCTCTAAAAACATCGCCTTCTTTTTTCATTTTTTGGGAAAGAAATTTTGCCATATTGTATCCAGCAGGATCATCAGAATATGCCACTAGTAGTTCCATGCTAGGGATGTGATTTCACCTGTAAATAAAAAATCTGCTCAAATTTTTGATTCAGAAGCAGAAATTTTGATAAAAATTGGAATAAGAATATAAGGACACCGGATTAATTTCTGGCAATGAATCCAAGACAGACTTTGAAGAATATGGCAAACACCATGAAAATGGCAAAAAAGCCAGACAAAGACGAATATTCACAACACTTGAGATTGGTACTATTAGGAATTGCCGGTGTTGGAGCAATTGGTTTTACAATTCAGTTTGTCTTTTCAGTGATTACATTTGGTAGGTAAAATTGTCTGAAGAAGTAAAATCCCATCTTTTTGCAATTAGAACTACTGGAGGTCAAGAAAAAGTAGTTATGAGATTATTAGAAGCAAAGGCAAATTCAAACAAAATCAATATTCAGTCAGTTTTACTTGTAGATAATCTAAAAGGTTATGTTGTAATCGAAGCAATAAACCCAAGTGATGCATACATGGCAGTTGAAGGGGTAAGACACATTCGAGGACAATTACGTGGAGAATTAGAATTCAAGGATATCGAAGGATACTTGGTAAAGAAATCCACAGTATCACAATTAGCCGTTGATAATGTTATTGAAATTACAGGGGGTCCATTCAAGGGAATGAAGGCCACAATTACAAGAATAGACGCAGACAAGGAAGAAGCAACCGTTGTTCTGCTAGACGCATCTTATCAATTGCCAGTAACAGTTGATGCTAACTATCTGAAACTTTCAAGTGAGTCTTAGTAAGGATTAAATTTTTCATATTGAGCTGATTATTATGGGAGAACCACAAAAAATATCATCTTTAGTTACAGGAGGAGGAGCATCAGCTGGTCCCCCACTAGGTCCAGCGTTAGGTCCTCTTGGTGTCAACATTATGGAGGTTATCAATGCAATTAATGATAAAACCAAAGATTTTGAGGGAATGAAAGTTCCAGTTACAGTATCAGTTGATCCTGATACAAAACAATGGGATATCGAAGTTGGAATTCCATCAGCAGCTGCACTTATTCTAAAAGAAGCTGGAATTCAAAAGGGGTCTGGTACATCTGGAACAGAATGGGTCGGAGATGTCACCATTGATGCAATTGCAAAAGTTGCAAATACTAAACTAGAGAAATCTTATGCAACCTCATTAAAATCTGTAGCAAAGACCATAATTGGAACTTGTCTTGCTTTGGGAATCAAAATAGAAGGAAAGACACCAAAAGAGATTACTGCTGAGATTAATGAAGGTAAATGGGACGAGAAACTCCAATAATTTACTTTTTTAGATAAACTGGGTCTTTGTCCGTTTTTTGTAATTCAACAAAAGTTTCAGTGTTTTGAATACCTTCGATTTTACCAATCTTTTCTATCACAATCGAGTGAAGAACCTCAAGATTTTCGGCATAAACTTTGATGAGCATATCAAACCTTCCAGTCACTTCAGAAATGGACACTACTTCAGGTGTTTCAAGAAGTTTTTTCATTATTGTATCCTTTAATTTTGGATCTCTGTTGATTCCTACAGATGCCTTTACTCCAATCCCCAATAGAGAATCATCGATGACTATAGTGAATTTTTTGATTAGTTTTTTCTTCATTAATCGTTTTATTCGGCTATACAAAACAGATGCATTGATGTCTAGTTTTTTTGAAAGTGCTGGAACTGAAATAGATCCATCTTTAGTCAACTCAAAAAGTAAACTCATGTCAAGTTCATCAAATCTATGCAATGTGCTCAAAAATCTTTTAAGAGATTTAATAAATGTAAGTTTAGGCCTGATTTGGCTTTGATTTTACAAATATTACTCATAAAAAGTGAAAATTTTTAATTTTTAAGAACAATCCAAAATCAGACCCACTAAACGATTTTAAGTAGGCTATCTCGAAAATGTTCGTAATGATTACAGAGGCACAGCTCGAGGAAATGTTAAAGGCAGCCAAAGCCGAAACTAAAGAACGAAAGTTCAAGCAATCCTTTGAGATTATAATCACCTTCAAGGATATTGATGTCAAAAAAGGATTTGCACTCAATGAAGTTATTCAGCTTCCAAAAACAAGCTCTCCAGCAGCTGTATGTGTAATGGCAACAGGAGATATGAGTGTAAAAGCCAAAGCAGCAAATGCCGATGCAGTAATTGGAACTGAGGAGTTGGATAAATTTGCAGCAAACAAAAGAGAATCTAGAAAATTCATAAACAAATATGATTTCTTTTTGGCAGACACAAAAATCATGCCAGTTGTAGGTAAAGTACTTGGTCAGTTGCTAGGACCAAGAGGAAAAATGCCAGTACCAGTTCCATACGATGCACCAATTGAATCATTTTTACAAAGATTTAGATCATCAATCAAAGTAAGAGTCAGAAGTTCATTATCGCTATCATGTAAAATTGGAGACGAGTCTATGGACGATAAAGACTTGGCAATAAATGCACATGCAATTGTCAGTGCAGTTGAGAAAAAATTACCAAATGGCGAGAAAAATATTCGAAGAATTATGATAAAAACAACAATGGGAAAACCAGTAAAACAAGTGCAAGAGGTTAAGAAGAAATTTGCATGAAAATAGAACCACATACCCCAAAAGAAAAGCTCAGATGTATGAGCAACTACAAGAACTTCCAAAAAAATACAAGGTCTTAGCTCTTGTTAAAATGAGTAAGGTTAGAGCATCTCAAATTCTCCCTTTACGAAAAAAGCTCAAGGGAGAAGTAGAGTTTGTTTCAATCAAAGACAAGGTAGCACAAAAAGCACTTGAAAAAGTAGATTTACCAGGAATCAAAGACATGATTTCGGATTTAACAGGCCAGTGTCTTTTCATGTTTACAAATATGTCTCCATTCAAACTCAATGTTTTGCTTGCAAAAAATAAGATAATGCTTGCAGCAAGAGGCGGAGATATTTCAAGTATAGATATCGTAGTTCCAGAGAAAAACACAGGGATTGCCCCAGGTCCAATGCTCACTGAATTCAAGGAAGCCGGAATTCCAACAAAAATTGATCAAGGAACAATTTGGATTGCAAAGGAGACAACTCCAGTAAAGAAAGGAGAGCCAATCAACGAAAAACTTGCACCACTTTTAGGAAAACTTGACATTAAACCAGTAGAAGCAGGAATTGCACTTTATTCAGCAGTAGAAGAGGGCTTCAAGTATGCCGAAGAGGAGATGGTAATTGATGTCGAGAAGATACGAAACGAATTTGCACAATTACACCAAGAGGC
>JARRMG010000053.1:0-4701 GCA_037386265.1 Nitrosopumilaceae archaeon | reverse complement strand
TAAATGGTTGTTTTATTATCTTTTTATTATTGAATTATGACCTATCTTAAGATCACAAATTAAAGGGAATATCAAAGAAATAGAACAAAAAATAGATACAACAAGTTTGGATTCTTGGAATTATCTCAAAGAATTGTTTGACTCTTTAGAAAATCGTGGCGTATCAAATGTTAGAATTAATTTTGGTATAGTTAGAGGTTTGGATTATTATTCAGGAACTGTCTTTGAAGTGTTTGATAAAAATTCAACATTAGGGGCCCTGGCTGGAGGTGGACGCTATGATTCACTTACCAAAGCATTTGGGCGAGACGATATTGGAGCCACTGGAGTTGCTGGTGGGGTGGAGCGAATTATACTTACAATGCAAGAACAAAATATTATTTCAGATGCTATTCAACCCCGTGTATCTGTTTTGTATGTCAACGAAGAAATGCAAAAAGTTGCAATGAGTATTGCCTCATTATTACGACTTGCAAATATTCCTACCACCATTGACATCTCTGGAAAACAATTTAAAAAACAGATGGACCAAGCTGCTGATTCTCGATTCTGCATTATAGTTGGACCAAAAGAACTAGAACAAGGAAAAGTTGTGGTAAGAGATATGAAAAGTGGGGATGAATCCCAGATTGATATTGAAACTATTACAGACGATCCTGTTTCTGTTCTTAATTTAGAAAAGCTCTAGTAAGCATCATTATTTCTGGACCTGTAGTAAGTGTGCCTACAACTACCGCATGATTATTTGCCAAAACTCCAGATTTCACATATGGAATACCATTATTGATTGTGGCATGTTCTATTGTTACTCCAAGTGTATTTGCAAACATCTTCATATCTTCCTCATCTGCCTCAGGGTGAATTACCGCACCTGAATTGTTTGCTACCATAACTGATCCAACTTGGTTCATTCCAGCTATTCTCTTTTGTACTACCTCTATACCTAAGATCTGCTCTATTGTTTGTACGTCATCTTTTGAAAGCCATGGTGATACAATTGCTCCTTTATCATTTGCACAAATCACATTTCCAAGTGCAGTATATTTTGAATCCAAAACTCCAATATTTAGATCAGTTTCCTTTTTTAGAAAATCATATTCTTCTGAATATGCAGTAGTGGGAAGTAGAATTCCATTATTGTTTCCAACCATCAGAGCACCTAAAAGTCTAGTATTTGCTACTGAGGTGTATAACGGCTTAACGTCTAGATATTCGGATAATTTTTCTGCTTTAGTTTCTGCAAAACCCATTGGCAAAAAAACAAAGTCATCATTTACCGAAATGTATACTCCAATGTTAGGTCCACGATAAACATCATACTTGAAAATATCCAACTATGGTATTTTCAAATCAAACGATATGAACGTAAGGGAATGTAAAGGAACAAAAAATATTAAACAAGAACTGATCGCCTGGATTTGTTCGTATTAAATCTGGTCTAGCTTTAAATAATATCTACATCAGAAGTCAGACATGCCAATAGCAGAGAACTTCCCTGAAGGCCTAAAACCACTAGGAAAGATTTTGCACTCAGATGGAGAGCATTATCATGTTATGTGGGGTCCAGGAAAAGAAGGTGCCGAGGCGGCAAACAATGATGAAGTTAAAGCCGCATACAAGGCAAGAAACGAAGAGCTAGTACCTTTGGGTGTTAGTGGAACAATGGTGGCAGTAGACTGGGATTCTTGTGTAGCAGATGGTGCATGTATTGAGGCATGTCCAGTACAAGTGTTTCAATGGTATAGAACCGAAAAAGACATACCTGCAAAAGAAGCTGTAGGAAAGAGTTTTGACGGTTCAGGCAGTACTGAAAAAGACCAGAGAGCAGATTACACTGACAAAGCAGACCCTATAAGAGAACATGATTGCATCTGGTGTATGGCATGTGTTTCTGTATGTCCTCCTCAAGCAATCAAAGTTGATCAGTCAAACCAAGAACATCACGATAAAGCAGCTTAACCAAAAAGATCTTAGTTTCTTCAACATTAAATTCTAAAATTATTTTTAAAACTACCAATTATTTCCATTCATTGGATTAGGTTAGATTAATTCTATCTAGCTTTAAATAATATTTGATTGATAATTTACACATGGCAGATTTAGTAATATCTGAAGATTTCTTCAACGAAGACCTCAAGCCAGTTGGAAAGACGAGTCACGGTGATGGCGAGAACTTTCATTGGATTTGGCCTGTAAATACGGGAGAGAATGGTGCAGCATTTTCTGACGATGAGGTTAAAGCAGCATATGAAGAACATGGAGAGAAGCAAGTTCCTCTTGGTGTTCATGGTACTACTGTTGCAGTTGATTGGGATTCGTGTATTGCGGCAGGATCTTGCATGAGTGTATGTCCAGTTCAAACATTCCAGTGGTATAGAACTGAACAAGACATTCCAGCAGCAGATGTTGTTGACAAAACCTTCGAAGGTACTGGTCTTACAGAACAAGACGAGAGATTAGACAAAAGCGACAAATCCATGCCAATCAGAGAACATGATTGTACTGTTTGCATGGCATGTCAAGAAGCATGTCCAACAGGAGCTATCTTAATTGAGCAAGGCAATGCTGAATGGCACGAAAAAGCAGCCGGTACTTATGTCAAAATGGAAGGCGGCGGCAATCCACACGCACACGATTAAAGAAAACCATTTCTTTTTTCTTATTTTTCTATTTTCTTCATCAACAAATTTTAATCACTATATTTTATCGAACACTGCAGAGGTCGCCTAGTCCGGTAGGGCGCGGGCCTTGAGAGCCTGTGTTCGCAAGAACGCGGGGGTTCAAATCCCTCTCTCTGCGTTATTCTTCTAAACTAGCTAGTTCTGCGAGAAGTGCAGTTAATTGAATTTCTGGATTTGCACCTACTAAAATTCGGTAATCATATTTTGCAATTGATTCTAGGATTTGAGATAATTTTTTGTGTTTGGATTTGAAAACTGCAGAATTTAGATATTTCAAAAAGTCAGACTCACTCATTCCATAAACTTTGATTAATTCTATCATTGTTTCACTAGCGTCAGAAATTTTTCCATCAAGGGCCATCTTTAGTACGGCATCAACATCGGTAGTTTTGGTTAAACCAGCTGAGGCTTTTACATGTTCATCTGTGATATCTCCTATACTGGCGGTTGCCTGCAATAGATTGATGGCATGTCTCATATCTCCCTCAGAATATTCACAAATTGCCTTGAGTCCTTTTTTATCGAACTTTATCTTCTCTTTTTTCGCAATCTCTCCTAGCCTATCTATAACATCTTCTTCAGGAATTGTAGTAAATTTGAATGTCGCACATCTGCTCTGAATTGGCTCTATAATCTTGGAAATGTTATTTGCAATTAGAATAAAGCGGCAATATTGAGCAGTATCCTCAATAATTCTTCTCAGAGCAGTTTGGGCATCATTTGTCATCTCATCGGCCTCATCTAGTATAATTAACTTGAATGGGGCATCTGCCATTCCGGCAAATCTTGAGAATTTTTTTACCTTTTCTCTTACCATTCCTATCCCTCTCTCATCTGAAGCATTCAACTCTAAGGTGTATTCTTTGGCATATTCTCCTAAGATTTGGTTTGAAATACACATTGCAGCAGTAGTTTTGCCAACTCCTGCAGATCCTGAAAATAGCAAGTGTGGCATATCTGCGGGGTTTGCGATCAATGCTTTAAGACTTCCAATTATCTCAGTTTGGTTTACAATGTCTGAAAGTGTCTTGGGACGATACTTTTCAACCCACATACCCGTTGCCGACATGAACTCAAAAATGCGATGCCCATTAATAAATCCGAATTGGTTATTGTATCATACCTCAAATTAAAATGTAAATTCTGTTTTTCATCTATGCGATCAGGCTCAAGTTAATTTAGATCAATTGATCTCACCAATTTGTAAAAAGAATTGATCGATCCGAAACTTGAGGATCTAAAAGGAAAAAGTGATCTCTAATGGATATAGAAAAAGTTGAAAAAGTGCATTCGATTGGATACCGCCTAAAGGATGCTAAGTTTACCGTTGGCCAGGATTTCAAATTTAACGTTGCTGGAGTTAAGGTTGAGGGCACTCAAGGAGAAGTGAATAATATGCCCCAATGGGTTGGGAAAGTACTTTCTGAAAACAACTTAGGTTTACTAGATTCACCAGATATGATTACTGAATTAAAACAAGCCCTTTCTAAAGAAAAGATGGTAGGCGAATATCAAATCTCAACACTCGATCCTCATTTTTACATCAAACTAAAAGAATCAATGAAAGAATTGGACAGAGATGATTTTGATAGAGTAGAAAGCATGATGCTTGAATTATTTAGAATGAGAAGAGGTAAGCTTGTAAAACTAGCTGATTCTATAAAACTCACTTCTGATCTTTATAACAAAATTACAATTGAGGAAAACATCTTTTACAAAACAATCTATGACAACAGCAAAGAATTTGAAAACAAAATAAGAGGAGAAAATGATGAGCAAAGTTCAAACTAGTACTTTCACAGATTCAGCATTATCAGATAAAGTAAAAGATTTCCTCCTTAGATTCAAGGATGGTGATGGGGAGTACAAGTATGTTGAAGCAATCGATCAGATGATGCCAAAAGATGCAAAATTCATCATAGTTGATTACAATGATCTTGTTTTAGAATCTGAAATTGAGAAAATGTTTTCTGAAAATCCTGACAGGATTTTTGATGCTTTTTCTCGTGCAATCAAGGAA
>JARRMG010000052.1:0-5492 GCA_037386265.1 Nitrosopumilaceae archaeon | reverse complement strand
GATACAATTATTCTGTCTAGCTTTGGTGAGCGTGGTGCAAGATACTTTACCACAAACTGTGAAAACTGCCCATTTGGAACTACAAAGGCAGCATGTAGAAAAGAATCTTTATCCTACATTATTGATTATTTCAAAAAATGCTTTGGAGTTGACTTGACATCTCCTGATTTTGATGGAATTGAAGAAAATCAGGCTCTTTTGAAGATAAAGCGAATAGTTTCTATGGCAAAAAAAGAGAAAAACACTAAACTTGAACGTAGTATAAGTTCCGGTCTATCTGAGTTGTTTGGAACTGCAGTGGATAAATCATTGCAAATTAAATCAAAAAATGCCAAAACTCCTGGAGATGTCAGTTTAAAAACTGATGACCAACTCTTCAAATTGCCGATTTTGTTTCATTTAGGTTTGTACAAGGGAGCACAATCAGTTGATGAACACCCAAAAAAATTCCTTAGGTATGCAAGAGTCGAAGAATTCTAAGATTCCTTGATCATCCTAGACTGATTTGTCAAGTATTTAGTTTGACCCCAGATTAGCCCATTTATGGGCTTTGATAAAACTGATGATGTCTCATTAAAATTAAATGAAGTCTTGTAAACAATGCGGCAAAGAATACTCCTCAAGACAAAGCAGTTTCTGTAGTTTATCCTGTGCAATATCCTTTGGGTTTGAAAACAAATCTTAATTCAATTTCATCCAGAAAACAATCTTAGGGTTGTCTTTAACCAAAACATGATCAACTAGATAGTTTGTTTTTAAATATGTTCAAAAAGGTATGAATAATTCATGAAAACAATCTTTTTGGCCATTTCTCTTATGACTATTCTTCTTACGGTAACCATTACATCAGTAAATGATGCATATGCAGACGTCATCCCTCCAAAAAAACAAACCAAAATAGGAATTTCCAATGATAAAGTGGTTTGTGACTCTGGAAAATTCAAAGTAATCAGAGAGGGAAGTAATTCTGTTGCATGTCTTAATCCTAGCAGCGTAACAAAATTAGTTACGAAAGGATGGGCACAATCAGTTGATGAAACCAAACTAAATGAATTCATTTCAAAACTTGAAACCTCTTCAGGTAAAATTAACAAGTTACTTGTAACTCCTATTAAAACTGACTTTGGAAAAGCAATAGGAAAAATATCTGTAGGAAGCTATGATTATGTATTTGAAGTGTGCGCGGGATCAACTCCTCTTGTTTCTCCAGAAGTAATAATTCGCTCTGATAGTGAAACAAGGACCTACGAACTTGCCGAGACAATTAATGCAAATACCTGTGTTCCAAGTGCTACAATAATCAAAGCAGCCAGTCCCGATTCTATTTCTGCAACCTTAGTTAGCAAAGGCGATGTTTCTCAAATCATTACATCTGCTATGGCCAAAGTTGAAACCCTCAAACAAGAACTTTTAGAAGCAAAACAATCCCTCGGAAAGGGAAAAACTGAGGAAAACAAACAACAAGGAAACAAAATCGCTGACACTAGGAAAAAACTAAATGATGCTAGGGCAGAACTTCACAGATTATACTTTATTCTTTACACTCCAGTAAAATCTGCTAATATTGTAGAAAAAATGTCATTTTCAGGTACCCCGATACAAGGAGAAACAGCAACAATAATTTCAATTAGTGAGTCTGTGGCAACCCCTGATACTTACGATGTTGTCTTTGAGGCATGTGCTGGAAACAAACAGGTAAGAATTCCAATTATTATGATTTCATCTGATAACCAAGAGGTGAATGTAAAACTAGGTGATAAAATTGCACCAAATACTTGTCAATTAACAAGTGCAAAGATTTCGGCTACAAATTCTGAAAGTATAACAATTAAAGTTGCAGGAAATGCGGCTTCCTCAAATAAAGCGATTGATCTTGAGGCAACAATAGCAGACCTTCAAAAACAGCTTGTCATTTCCAAAGATATGCTAAAAGCCTTGGTACATGACTCAGACAGACCTGAAGACTTTAACGAGCAAGTTACAAGTCAAGTGGAAAAAATCTCACAACTAAGAACTGATATAATTTCTTCAAAAGCTGAGCTAAGCAAGATACTTTATCAAACCTATAGGCAATGATTAACAAAGTGAGATTTAGTTTAATTCCTTTACTTGCATTTTTTGTTTTAATTTCTTCTCTTATGATTCCGTCATTTGCTCAACAATACGTCTCAACTCCTGATGAAGTAGTTGAACTTACTGCAATTCCGGGTAATGATGAAGTCCTTTTAACTTGGATTGCACCTTTTGATGGCGGCTCAACCATAAAATCCTACAAAGTTGTGGTGTGGGAAGTCGGAAAAGATACAACGACAACTTATTCTAATTTGGGGACAACAATTACTGAAGCCAGAATAACTGGACTTACAAACGGTCTTCCATACAGTTTTCAGGTGTTTGCAGTAAATGACAAAGGCCAAGGGGCAGATTCAAAAATCGTTTCAGCTACTCCTACTGGTTCCCCCAAATCATTTGTTCCAGAAAAAATAACTAACCTGCAAGCTACAAGAGGAGATCAAAAAGTAATTTTGACATGGAGTCCACCCTTTGATTTTGGAACAAAAATCACAAGTTATCAAATTTATTATTGGGAGGTAGATACTGATGAAATCAAAACTAAAACTGTGACATCTGATTCAAGAACATCTCAAATTACCGGATTGAAAAATGAATCTCCATATTCATTTAAAATTGTTGCAAAAAATTCTTTTGGTCATGGACCAGAATCCAATATAGTCTCAGAGACTCCTTCGGCTTCTACAAATGCTGTGATTCCAGATCGAGTAAGGGGAATTAACGCGATTCCTAGTAATAATCAGGTTTTTCTTTCCTGGATTCAACCATCTTCAAATGGTTCACCTATAACTGGTTACCAAGTATTAGTTTCTCAACAGGGATCTGAAACTGTAACTACATATCCTAATCTTGGCAAAGATACCAAAACCACAATTACTGGACTAAAAAATGGTGTAAATTATAATTTTAGAGTAATAGCAATCAATTCTATTGGACCCTCCCAACCCTCCTTCCAGGTAAATTCTACTCCTGAAAATCGTGTATCTATTGAAATTACAAATTTGAAGGCTGTTCGCGGAAACGGATCAGTTACCTTAAGCTGGTCAATTCCTGAATCTGCACAAAACCAAATTTCTGGATATTGGATTAGAGAATACAAAACAGGAGAAACAAGATTTACAACTCATGTGATAATTGACAACATTTCTCAAATTCGAATAACTGGACTTGAAAATGGAGTCTCTTACGGATTTAGTGTAATCGCAGTCACAGAGGCAGGAATTGGACCGGTATCAAAGATTGTTCAGGTCACTCCATTCAAACCAGTGACCTATCCTGGAGCACCTGCACAAATCACCGACCTTAAAGGAAGAGCATTGGACAACCAAGTAATATTATCTTGGAAAGTACCTGATGACTTTGGAAATACCATTACTGGGTATGATATACAATACAGAGTCAGAGGAGAAAATTCCTTTACTACCATAAAGCATGGCACCTCAAACTCTGCAACCATCACTGGTCTTACAAGTGGTGTAACATACGATTTTAAATCAATGGCTAAAAATTCTGTGGGAATTGGGCCTGAATCAAACACAGCATCAGTTACCATTCCAAACCTAAAATCTGGAATGTCAATTCCGAGTTGGATAAAAACAAACGCTCAATGGTGGTCTCAAGACAAAATTTCAGATTCAGAATATGTAATGGCCATAGAGTTTCTTATCAATGAAGGAATAATCAAACTAAAATAACTTAGATCTGTTTCTTCTTCTTGTGGGTTTCTGCCAAGATTTTAAATATTTCAAAACATGAAGAAGAAGTAATGGTTTCAATTAGCGAATTAAGAGTTTGTAAAGGATGCGGAAATATTTTTTCTAAAAAAGCTGGTGTAACTAACATCCTAGAATGCCCTCAGTGCAAACAAACTAATTTTGATACTGTTAGTTTGGATCCTGAAGAACTCACCCAGGAATGAGACTAAAATCCACATGTCTAACAGAGTAGCAAAAAATGTATTTTTTTGCGATATATGTGATTGAAATAATTTTTCAACGGTTCTGGATATTAGCAAATTTTTAAAATGATTTTTTATATTTTTATTTTTCAATTTCAACAAAAATATATTCTTTTTTTGACTCTGGAATTATTTTCAATATTTCTTGCTCAATTGTATCTGTAACTATTTCAATTTTGTCAGTATCTAGTTCATCAATCAAATTAACCTCAATTCCAACCAAAACGGTTGTGGGGCTCAAATGCATAGTTTTCATGGTTACTATTTTATTTACTTCTGGAAGGTTGTTTACTTTACTCATTATTTGGTTGTATTGTAAAGGTGAAATGGATTCTCCTATCAACAGTCCTCTGTTTTCTTTGGCCAAGAAAAAAGCAAATGACATCAAAATAACTCCAATGGCAATTGAGCTTATTGCATCATATGTCGTATTACCAGTAATGTCGGTAAGAAATATTCCAATTGCAGCAATGGCAATTCCCAAAAGCGCTGCACAATCTTCTACAACCACCGTTAGGATTGAGGTATCTTTACTGTTTTTAAACTCCGACCACAAAGTTGAAGGTCTTACTTTTTCTCCGCGTTCATAAATTGGTTTTTTAAACTGGATCAAAGCAATTCTTAATGCGTTTCCTTCAAATGCTGCAGCTATTGCTAAAACTACATAATTTATCAAAGGATTTTCAAATTGATGTTCCTCCCCTAACAAAGAAGAAAATCCTTGTTCTAAAGACAAAATACCTGAAATCCCAAATATCATTGTGGCTACAACAAATGACCAAAAAAATTGAGATTTTCCAAAACCAAATGGATGTAATTCGGTCGGGGCTTTTTTACTAATTTTAATTCCTAAAAGTAGAAGAATTTGATTTACAGTATCTGAGGCAGAGTGATATGATTCTGCCCACATTGCTGCACTGCCGGTCAAAGCGGCTGCGATGAATTTTGTAACTGCAATTCCTAAATTTCCAAATAGCGCCGCATAAACAGCTTTAGTCGAACCTGATGCCAAGAGTTTTCTTATTTTTAATCCTCCGTCTCTGTATTTATCTCTCCTAATTCCAAGATTATTCTAGGATTTCTTAAAATTATTTTCCTTCCTCTTCAGGTTCTTCTTTTGGAAATAATTACTTCACTTGTTTCAACGAAAAAAATCAAATTATGAATTTTTGAGTGATAGCAAATCATCTTATTTAAAAAATCATTTAATTTTATTAGCTCGTGATAAATTTTGTTTCTTCTTCATCTTTTCGAAGTTTAGGATCTACACGACTATAATCAACACTAACAATTACATTATCTTCTAAGTCAGCATCAATAATAATTTCGGAGCGCTGCAATTGCTTCATCTGGGGTATACATAATAGAACTCCCTGCACCATATACCGCAATAGTACCTAAGTGTGGTGCATCAGTACCAAATCGAATGTTCTGCTCGGTTGGTAGTGCTCCAAAAGCGGAA
>JARRMG010000051.1:0-4764 GCA_037386265.1 Nitrosopumilaceae archaeon | reverse complement strand
GGGCCGGGCCGCGGCGCTGATGAACGAGATCGACGAGTACCCGATACTGCTGACCCGAGACGCCGATTCGGCAATGCAGTGGCTGCAAGACCCATAGGGTCCTTTCCAGCAGATTCCATGCGTTCTTGTGTAATTTGAAGAATCTTAATTGCATGCCGTTTGACTTTTTCTGTTATCTCTAACTTGCTTGAAATTCTTGCAATACACTGAATTGAATCCACAACAGGCATTTTTAATTCCAATTCTCTTAAAAGTAGACGATACCATCTTGCGATGTCTTTTCTTTTTACATTTGCCGCATCTGAAACATCTTTGAGAGTTCTTGGAGTGTCAGTATCTCTGCATGCAGCATATAGAGATGCTGCAATCATTCCAGAAATTGATCTTCCTCTCACAAGCTTCTTCTCTAATCCCTTTCTGTAGATGTACGCTGCTTTTTCTATAACATTTGAAGAAATTGTAATCTTGTCTTTTAGCCTATTTAATTCACTTAGAGCCTCTCTGAGGTTCCTATCTGAAGTGTTTTGAACCTGGCTCCTGCTATCCCATGTTCTGAGCCGCTCTATTGTGGTCTTCATGGATGACGAAAGTGGTTTTCCGGATGCATCTTTGTTAAATGGATTAATTATGGTTGCAAGTCCTCTGTCATGAATGGCAAGCGAACTTGGAGCTCCCGTTCTTGTAGGGTCAGGTCCTCCGTCTTTTCGAAAGGATCTCCATTCGGCCCCGGTATCTTGAGATTTTTCAGAAATAACATATCCGCATTTTGAGCAAAACTGTTCTCCAGTAACATCATCAGTCATCAAACAATTTTTCCCACAACGCATGCAGGTAAAATTTGGTTTAGAAATTACCATGGAAACTGACCTGGAATTATTTTAATCAAAGAACCTTACCAAAAGTCCTCTTCATTGGAATCTCAATTGTTGAAACGTTTCTTTTTTTCCCGTCAGTTGACTCTAAAACTTCGTGATCGATTTTTATTTTTCCTATCTCAAATGCATTTGTTTTTCTTTGGATTACTTGAGCTACGTCTACTGCCATTGCGATGCTATACCCACGTGCCTTTAGAGTAACTATGGGCATTGTAGATAATTGAATTATTGCAGAAGTAACATAGGTCATCAGAGGCTTTTTTCCAATGAAAATTGTATCTCTTGTACCGTTTGACATACAAAGTTAGTTCTAACGGCTAATTTAAACGGGGTTATGGGTTTCTAGTCATAAATCCCTGAAAATAAAAAAAGAGGTCATCAGAATATCTCTGAGATAATTAAGTTCAAAATCAATTAAACGAAACTAGCTTAAAATCTTCCACTACGATGTTTTGGTAAACACTCACGACAATATACTGGTCTTCCTTCTTTTGGTTCAAAAGGAACTTCAGAATCTTTGCCGCAATCTGCGCATGTACATTTGTACATTTTTCTGTCTTCTGACATAATTCCTTGGTATTTCTTTGCTATAAGAACGATTGGTATTTTTCTAAAAAAAGTATCATGCATTCGTCCTGTTCAAATACTAGTGCAAAAACTAAGGGTATGAGAAATAATAAAGTTGGATTGGCGTTTGGTATTCCATTTTTGCTTCTAGTTGTAATTATTGCAACTGATGTAGTTTAGGTTGGACTCCTAACAAATTAGATTAAATCATGATTATTTGAAACAAAATAATTTAAAAAACCATCAACAAGCAATGGATGTCAAAACTTTGTTATGATTAATGGGTTTTGTTACGCAAACCTGAAGAGCTTCTTTTTGTAATAATTGGGGAATTTCGTCACCAGTAAAGGAGTTTTCCGAAAAAATAATCATTTTTTGATCTTCCAGTCTTTTTTCGATTCCCAGCGTGTGAATAATATTAATTCCGCTAAATTCATGCATGGAAATATCTAACAGAACTGTATCATAATCTCCTTTCCTGATTTTTTTCAAACCATCTATTGGATCACTTGTAATGTTGTTTTCTATTCCTTCAGAATTAAGATAAGTGGATAAGGTACATGCTGTTTCTGGATTGTCATCAATAATGAGGACTTTCACAAAATTCTAACCAATTTGATATATATAGGAAAATGTGTGTTTTACTAGTTACATAATCATTGAATCAAAGTCTGAAGGAAATCTAACTAACATGATTCTAAATATTATTTTTTCTTTGATAAATTATGAATGGATATACTGAATGTCCAAACTGTGTGATGGATAGAATTATCGTTCCATTAAAATCAAAAGGTGGTTTTTCAGTTTGTCCAGTATGTGAAAAAACTTTTGAAAAATTTATTTCAAAAAATTAACTTCAATAATCATCCCTCAGCATAAAAATAAAACAACAATATTGGCAAATCATAGAGTAGTAGGTGTAATTACCAACTCATGATTGCCACATGTGCATCCTGGATCTCTTAGTTTTGTGGAAACACATGTACAGTTTTTACAACATCCATATTTCATGATCTAGTTTGGTGGTAATTAATTATATTCTCACGTTGAAGTTCCAGCTAAATTTTTACAAGAAAAGCTAATGCCCCAAAATTCTGTTTATTTTCTTAAACAAGACCTTTAATTCATATCAATAAAAAATTGAATCAAAAAAATAACCAGTATAGTCTGAAATGAATCTGACTAACATGGTACTAAATACCATTATTTTGGTATCCTTTTGTGAATCTAAACCATGAATGTCCGAACTGTATAAAATTCAAAATAGATGTACCTTTAACCGGAAAAGGGCGGTCTATGGCTTGTCTAACTTGTGATTCAATTTATTGATAGGTTCTAATCTCAAATTATTTTCAAATAACTAAATCAATAAAATCTTATCAAAAATTCTATGTAGAAAAGCAAATGCTAGTGGTAGGGAAATTTAATTTTTTTGAAATTAATTCAAACTAACGAAGTTCGCCAACTCCGATGTTAATATCTTCAGTGCCACCTTTTTCTCCACTTTCTTTCATTTCTCGTTCAATTGATGAAATCTTTTCTTCAAGCGAAGCTATTTTTCTTTCAAGCTCTTCAATGTCTTCTGAATTTTGTGAAGATTCGGTTGCAACATCAAAGAAAACATCAAAGAATGAGTCTACAGTATTTGCTGAGGCACATTGCCAGGAAGACGTTCTTTCGTCAAACACTAATTCTTGACCTCTTAAACACTCATTGGTTCGTGGTGTATCTACCTCAAAGAAAACATCAAAGAATGAATCAGTTGATTCTTGCAATTCAGTCCAAATGTCAAAAAAACTATCTACAGTATATGATTCATAGAAAACATCAAAGAAACTATCTGTACGCTTGGCATTCATTGAAATCATTTCTGTGTCAAAATCACCGCTGGCAGTACTTGTGGATGGGGAAGTGACATGAAGGCCTCCTCCATTGATCCCTGTGGTATTATTATCTCCCTCCTGAACGTTCATTGGAATTGGGCCTGCCATGAAAGGTATTTCTGCTTCAAAATGAATTATTTCCTCATTTGCTAAATACTCCACTGCACTGAGAAATTCTGCATCACTTGTTTGCCCTTCGACCCAAAACTTCATGCTTGTTTTAATCCATGGTGGAACGGCATTGGTACTCACCCCGTCGAGTCCACTAGAACCAATGTTTGAGCTTACTCCGTCTTCTCCGCTAGATCCAATGTTTGAAACTTGAGCAAAAACAGCAGTACCAGAACCAATTAGAGCTACAAAAACTGAAAAAACTAACAGAAAAGAAATATCATTCACTGAAACCCTTGAAAAAAACTACTATTAAAGCAGTGTGAGTATCATTTGTTTCTAACAATTATGAAAATTTGCATTAATGCAAAAAAATGAAAATGTCTCAGAATAAATTAATTACAAATGTCAGATAAAAATCCAATTCTCTAATACAATCTCTATCAAAAAATAACAAATTTTTAATACTATTTTTCTAAAAAAGAAACAATTGGCAATTGACGATACAAAACTACAAGAATTTTTAGGAAAAGCAGTTTCAGATCTTGGAGCAACAGTAAGTTCAACTTTGGTAGTTGTTGGCGAGAAATTGGGTCTATACCAGGCTTTAGCCGAATCAGGCCCACTAAATTCTCATGAACTTGCCGAAAAAACAGGAATCTTAGAAAGATATGCCTTTGAATGGCTTAACAATCAAGCTGCTGGTGGATATATCGCATATGATTCAAAGGCCAACAAATACTATCTTCCAGAAGAACAAAAAGCATGTTTAGCTGATAAAGACAGTCCCACCTATCTTCCTGGATCATTCCAATCATTTCTTTCAATGGCAAAAGACGAAGAAAAAGTAACTAGGGCATTCAAAGAAAAACAAGGAATTCACTGGGGTGATCATCATTGTGATTTGTATGAGGGTGTAGAGCGATTCTTCAGAACAAAATATCTTGCAAATTTGGTATCAAACTGGATTCCTTCTTTGGACGGAATCGAGGAAAAATTACGTGACGGAATACATGTTGTCGACGTGGGTTGTGGTCATGGCTCTTCAACTATTATCATGGCAAAAGAATACCCAAATTCTAAATTTGTTGGATTTGATTATCATCCTGAATCAATTAAAACAGCCACACAAAGAGCTCAAGATGCAGGAGTAAGCGATCGTGTGTCCTTTGAGGTTTCAGATTCAACAAACTTTTCAGGAACATATGATTTTGCAACAGTCTTTGATGCTCTTCATGACATGGGAAATCCACATGGAGCGGCTAAGCAAATCTACAAATCATTAAAGCAAGATGGATCTTGGATGATAGTTGAGCCATTCTCAAGTG
>JARRMG010000050.1:0-12554 GCA_037386265.1 Nitrosopumilaceae archaeon | reverse complement strand
AAGAAAGCAGCAGCATAATTCATTTATAAAAATCTAAATATAAAAGGGTTGTAGCAAATTAGATGTTAGAGCCCTTTTTTTCTGCAGGTCATTGGATACCAGAGATGATAGAGATTGCAGGAGGAAGTAACCTCATTAGTAAAGCAGGAGAGCACTCTAAAAAAATAACTATGCAAGAAATATTACAAGTAGAACCTGAAGTCATCATCCTTATGCCATGCGGATTCAACACTCAACGAACCATTGAAGAATACATTAAAATTTTATATAAAAATCAAGAGTGGAACAAGATAAAAGCAGTAAAAAATAATGCCGTTTTTGCAGTTGATGCAAACTCTTTTTTTAGTAAACCAAGCATAAGAACCGTTACAGGATTAGAAATATTGGCCAAAATTATCAACCCTGAAAATTTTGAAAGACTAAAGATTCCAAATGAATCTGTTGTTAAAATTCCAAATTTTACTGAGGTTTGAGTTTACACTCGACTTTAAGTGATTTTACGGTTGTAAAGTATGTAATTGCCAAAAGACCAATTGCAGCAATCCTAATCGGCAATTCATAATTAGTAAGAAAAGCCAAGGATGTGGCCCCAACACTGCCAAAAGTGGAAATTATCGCAAAGCCTATTGGTCCACAGCTACAAGCCCCTGCTGCTGCTCCAACAAATGATCCCAAAACACTCCCGCCAATTTTGCCAGACGAGTTTTTTAGAATATTTATCCTATAGACATTCATTGGTAGGACTAACGCAGATAATCCTGACAGAATTATAATCAAGAAAAACCCAAGCTCTGTCCCCTTTGGAATATGACCGGTAACATATGGTTCGAGGAAAAGATATTCAGATAAAATAAGCAAGCCAACTAGCATTAAGGCAAAAATTCCCGCAGATAAAAGAGAATATCTAAAATCTGAGAAAACAAGCTTTAGTGTATGGACCAAGTTAGATCATGTTATCCATTATTTGTTTGAAGGTACTATATGGTTGACCTCCTTGAAATTGCTCTTGTTGGTTTTCTGGTCCAACAATAACAAAGGTTGGAGTGGCACGTGCACCATGTTTTTTTGCCTCTGAAATATTATATTGTACACGTTTGGAGTATTTACCCGAATCAAGACAACTCTCAAAGAGATCCATATCCAAACCCAAGCTAAATGCAAATGCCTTTAGTCTCTCTGAATTTGCCCAACCTCCATCTATTTTAGATTCCTGAGAATTGTAAAGTAAATCATGGTACTCCCAATACATCCCTTGGTCTTCTGCACAATATGAGGCTTGAGATGCAGTTGGAGAATCACGACCTAAAAATGCAAGATCGACAAATACAAGATTGGCTTTTCCTGTTGCAATATAATTTTCGTAAATTGCAGGTTTGTGAGTATGAAACCAATTATAGCAAGAATGGCATTGATAATCCCCAAATTCAACAATTGTGATAGGAGCTTCAGGATCGCCCAAAATTGGAGAGCCCATAGCAGTAGATACAGTTCCATGAGTTCTACTCATGTCTAAATTCGTATATTCAACAGAAGATGACGAATATGAGGCGGCAGCCCCAATAGCAATGACTGCCACGATAACACCGATAATGATACCTTTCTTTTTCATAAGACCAATGGTCAAAATTTGTTTAAAAAACTTATTCCAAATTATTGTGTGGTTTTCGCCTAAAGAGACTAGTAAATTTTGAAATTGCCGTATCTATAGGACATGCTTCACATTCGATGCTTTTTGATGTCCACAAATTTTCATCGTAGTTAGTCCTTATAAAGATCCTGTTGAAATTCAGCACATGAAAGAATTTGGAGATAAGATCATAACCGGATTTTTTGTTTTTGTTTTTGGAGTATTGTGGTTTTTCAGCACTCAATATTATCTTAAACCAAAAAAATATGAAATTGCAATTTATGATGTATATGGAAAAGAATTAAAACAAAATCAGATAAGAACTGAATTTTCAAGATTAGAAGTAGCTCAAAGCTACATCAAAGAATATCAAAGAACTTTTTCACATCTGAGTTTTTCTATTAAATCAGAATTTCCTGAAATGAAAAAAAGAGTGGTTTTTAGCAGAATTCTAAAAAAAGATCATAAATAATGAATTTTCATGTGGGCATTATGCTCTACTTCAAATCGAGTAACAAAACCACAGTGAGTGCATGAAAACATTTGTGGCTGTGGTTTTTGGTCACGGATTATTTCTTTTCCGGAAATTGACCTTATGCTAACAATATCGTTTGTAGAAATTACAGCAAAATTATGATTTTCCCCAATAGATTCCAAGAATTCTTTGATAGATGTTATTACAACTGCTTTGTCGATGATTTCATCATCTTCTATCGCAGATAAAATAAATTCATGGTTTTTCAAGGTAGGAATTGCAGCCACTTGATCTGAAACATATACTAGTAATTCATTTTTGATAGATTCAACGTCTCTACAATCAATTGTTATCATGAATTTTTATAAAATTATACATATTTTAGTTTAACAAAAAATTGAAAATAGTTATTATTTATTGAATTGTTGTAGTTTTTCATACATGAAAGATTCAGAAACTTTTGGAATTGAAATAGGTCATGGTGTAGAGGTGATAGCATGGCTTAATGAGCAATCAAAGAATAACAAATTTGAAGCAAGATTGTATGGGTATTCTGTATCGACTAAAAATTTTGGAGAATTTGAAATGTTTTCATGGAGAGGAGATGTTCAGGTTGCCCGGAAATTAATAATTAAAGCAGGTAAGCGGTTTAAAATCAAGATTATCGAAGGAGGGTACAAACCAACAGAAAGAATATTCCGAATGAAAAAATTTGATTATGCAAAGGTAAGAAAAGGTGACAAAACAATAGGGCAGTTGGAATTCGAAGTATCAAGATTTGGCAATGGTCAGTGGGAAATAAGAAATGAAGAAAGACATTAAAGATTCCAAAATTCTTAGTTAATAAAATGAAAAAAATTGGTTTGATTGGAACAGGAATGTTAGGTAAAGCAGTTGGCCTACATTTGCTAGAATCAGGGTATAGTGTCGTTGTTTACAATAGAACAAAAGAAAAAACAAAAGACCTTCAAAATAACGGAGCAGAAATAGTAGATCATCCAAAAGATGTTGCCCTAAAGTCTGATGTTTTAATCACAGTAGTAAAAGATGCAGATGCAGTAAAACAAGTATCATTTGAAAAAGACGGTATTGTATTTGGAAACCATAGTGGCCTAGTAGTTTGCGATATGAGTACAATCAACCCACTAGAATCAAAAAAGATATTTGAAAAATTTCGTCAAAACAATTTGGTTATGTTAGATACTCCTGTCATGGGAGGGCCGAATGTGGCAATTTCTGGAAATCTAGTCATGATGGCATCAGGAAACAAGAAGACATTTGATGAATGCAAAGATCTTTTTGATACTATAGCAAACAAGGTGTTCTATCTGGGGGAAAATGGAACAGCTCATGCAATAAAACTCGCAATGAATCTACAAATCACCATGCTAGCTCTTGCCTTATCAGAAGGGATAACTCTTGCCAGAGGAGCAAATGTAGATCCTAGAATTTTCCTTGAAATTCTAAACTCGACTTATTTTAAAACAGGTATGAGTGAAAATAAGGCCTTCAAAATGATTCAAGACCAATTTGATGCAACATTTACCCTTGAGAATTTAAAAAAAGATATCAACACAATTTCTACAACTGCCAAATCCTTTAATCTTAATCTCCCCATGACAGAAAAAGCCAAGGAAATTTACGATGATGCGGTAAAAGAAGGATTTGGAAATCTAGACTATACAGGAATTTTAGCATACATAAAAAAATTAAATGAATAGAATCTAATTCTTTGATGTATTTTATGACTAAGATTTACCACAAATTCTATAAGTTACAACAATAAAAATCCAATATGAGACTAAAAGACAAAGTATCAATTGTAACTGGAGCATCTAGCGATATTGGAAGAGAAATAGCAAAACGCTTTGCCGAAGAAGGAGCCAAAGTGATTTTAGTTGCAAGAGACCTAGAAAAACTAGAACAAGCAAGAAAAGAGATCGGAAACGATCAATCAACTGCCTCAATGTCCTGCGATTTAACAGACGAATCCCAAGTTATTCAAACGGTAAATCAGATTGTTGACACATATGGGAAAATAGACATTCTGGTAAATAACGCCGGTGCAATAAATGATCCAGTACATTTTCATGAAATGCAAGATTCAGAAATAAAAAAATTAATAGACGTAAATCTTTTTGGGGTTTTCCACATGACAAAAGTAGTATTAAACAAAATGTCAGATGTTAAAAGTGGAGCAATAGTAAACATCGGTTCAATATCAGGTGAAAGAGCTATACCAAGGGTTCACCTTGCAGCATATTCGGCTACAAAGGCAGCAATATCCATGTTTACAAAAGCAATTGCAGTAGAATATGCCAGAAGACATATCCGATGTAACAGTGTGAATCCAGGAATAATCAATTCAGGCATGATTAAACCATATTTGGATGATCCTCAAGCCCGAAAAGTAATTGAAGAAAGAATTCCCCTTGTAAGAATTGGTGAGCCTATAGATGTTGCAAATGCAACATTGTTCTTAGCTTCAGACGAAGCTAGTTGGATTACAGGTGCCATCCTTAACGTAGATGGTGGAAAAACAGCTTCAGAAGGATAATCCCTTTTGAAGAAGCGATTTTGCTAAGAGTTGGGCAACGCGCAAAGGTTCAGGAAAAGATCCTTGAATAGTCAACTCGTTTAACAAACGTTTAACTTCATGTAAATTGCAACCTTGTCTTCGGACAAAAATATCAGAAGACGTGTGAAGTGTAATTTTATCTCTTTTGTCTAGTTTTTGATATTGTTTTAATTTAGATTCATATGATTCTGGGAAGTGATGTTTTATGGCACTGTCAATTGCCTACCTCAGGGCGGCTTTGAAGCCATATTTTTCCAGCGTGTATTGTAAAGTGAGAGTATCAATCCAGAAATTAAAACAAAGCTGATATCTGGTCGATTCAATTCATCATACATTTTTAGAATAGACTCAGTTGCATCATCTCCATCCAAGGTAGCAGTTCCAAAAACAAACCCATCAATTACAAAATCACGTCTCATAACCAACCCCGATAAAATTGATTTTTCTGAATTTTGATGAAAACTTTCTGCTATGGCTAAGCCGCGTAGTCCCTTCTTTTCAAGATGCAGAGGTCTCATTTTTGTTTCTCCTAAGATATGTCTTATAGCTCAATCCAGCTACAATCATGATTATTCCAGTGATTACAGACCAGGCAACAAATGAAACAATGTTTGATTCATCCAACAAAGTACCAAGACAGGTTAAACATCTAAAGTTTCGGTTCCAACAGCACTCCCTAAAAGGACTTTTCTATAACAAAAATGAATTGAACAGATTTCTGAAACATCTAAATAGATTTAGTGTAAAGGTGTTTTGTGCCTGAAATTATATGCGAAGACTGCGGAAAAAGATTATTTCATGAAAATGAAGATACCCTGAAGATAGAACAAACCATACATGAAAAGTTCTGCAGGAAGAAAGAAGGGGAAACACATAGCTATATGCACAGAGAGCCATCACACATGACAACATTTGATTCTGAGCGAGAATACGATGTGAACGGCACACCTGTCCTCAAAAAATAAAATACCTTCTCTAAATACTGCAAAATTATATTCAGGATGCTAAAAATCACAAAGGTTGGGAAAAGAATTTCGTTATGATGTTGTTATAGTCGGTGCAGGGCCTGCAGGTTCATCTGCAGCCTACCAAGCTGCCAAAAATGGTGTAAAGGTGGCATTAATAGAAAAAGAAGAGTCCATAGCAGAAACGGTCAGGACAAGCGGGGTAACATGGATAAAAAACATAAAAGAATTTGGAATTCCAAATGATTGTTTTAATCCAATCAAAAATTATTCATTTTGTTCCCCCAACAACGAAGTCACCATTAGTGATTCGGTTGCTCAAGCTGCGGTGTTAGATGTACGAAAAACATACAGGTGGTTGGCCAAGGAAGCTGAAAAACAAGGGGCAGATGTTTTTGTAAAAACAACTGTCAATGATATTATTAAAAACAAACAAGGAGACATTGAAGGGGTAATTGCAACTAACGCCGAGGGAACGATTTCTTTTTTTGCTAAAATAATAATTGATGCTAGCGGTTTTGGTTCCGTTGTTTCAAAAGCAATGGGTTTTGTTACCCAATGGAAAAGATTTGGCGCAGGTGCAGAATACGAGGTTACAGCTGAAAATGTGGATTCTGAAACATGGTGGTTGATGGTTGGCCAAAAATATTCTCCAGCAGGTTATGCATGGATTTTTCCCATAAGCGACAAAGTAGTAAGAATTGGGGTAGGAGTAGGAAAGCCAGAATCTTCAGTAGATCCCACTGAGAGATTAAAGAAGTTGATGGATGAAAAGGAAGGGCCAATCAGTAAACTAGGAAAGATAAATCCAATTGAATTTCATTATGGTTTAATTCCAAATGACGGATTATCAAGAAAGTCCGTATACAATAATTTGATTTTAGTTGGAGATACTGCAGGTCAAGCCAATCCCTTGGTTCTCGAGGGAATTAGATATGCAATAAAATTCGGAAGAGTTGCAGGTAAAGTTGCCTCAGATGCAATAAAATCTGGAAAAACAGATGAAGCATCATTAATGCCATATGAAGATACATGGAGAAAAGAAATAGAATCAAAAATAAAATCCGCAGGAAAGGTTCAAGACAGATGGATTGGACTTTCTGATGAGCAATGGGATAAAGAGTTGGACATAATCAAGGAGTTAAAACCTGAGGAGTTTTTAGATTTTATAAAAGCAGATTTTGGATTATCAAACATGCTAAAGCTTGCCACACACCATCCAAAATTAGCAGTGAGGCAGTTATTCGGATTGGTAAAAGGTATCGGAAAATAACATAGTGGTTTTATACAACAAGCAGTGAATTTAAGAATCATTACGAAATAGATATTCCATCATGGTTCATTATTATGTAAACAAGATAAAGCAAGTGTCAAGCAGACCTTCTTCATGTGCTATTTGTGGCAAGTCAGAACTCAAAGAGGATGCAGTTTTGGCCACCATGGGCCCATCAGAAAAAAATGCAGATTATGTACCGTCAGTTCTTTGCCTTTCTTGTGAAACCCTGATGATAATTACTACGAATCCAGGGGAAGTTATAGGAATTCACCATTCAGCTGGAAACCAAGCTACTATGCGTGGTTCTTAGCACCAATAAAATGAACCACGAATGTTATTGGAATGTTAAAATAGAATATGCCCTAAGGCGTGTTTTGAAATAATATAGAATGAAATGGGCATGGTAAACTAATCAAAGATAAACAAACTTTTTCTATGTGTAAACAAGGATTTGATTGTGAAAATCCTCTTAATTAACAAAAATAAGGAAACAGCCTCAACTCTTTCAAATTTCTTTGACGAAAAGGGCTTTTCTTTTAGATATTCAAATGACCCCATGGAAGGGATAAGCCTAATCCGTCAAGAAAAGTTTGATGTGATTCTTTTGGATGTGAGCATGCAGGTTGCCAATGGTTTTGGTATTATTGAATTGTTGGCCTCAGACGACATTTTAAAAGACCAAAATATCTTCATATTTTCCGAAGAAGACATTCCTGAAATTCAGTTAAAGAATTTCCTAAGAAGAGACGGAGTTAATGGATTTTTGAAGAAATCTGCCGAACCAGAAGAACTATTAGCAGTAATTAATGGTTGAAAATTTAAATTATTTTTTGAAGTAATAAGTGCCAACAATAATTTAAATCAGAGAAATTTAGGTCTAAATGCATGAGCATAGTTGTGTTGTTCCAAATGTGTGCAAAGAAAGAATCTTTGGAGGAATTAATAAAATATTTAAAAGAAATTCTTGTAGAAACTCGTTCTTATGAAGGGTGTCAAGGAGTTCATTTATACCAAAACAAGGAAACTCCAACAAAATTAACTATACATGCAAAATGGGTTTCTGAAGAAGCACAAAAAAAGTATATTGCATGGCGAATGGAAACAGGGGAATTGGACAAACTAACCCCAATGTTATCTGAACCTCCTAGTATGCAATATTATGATATTGTTGATGAATAAGATAACATGGAGATCACAATCAGGATTTATTTTTTAAAAAAAGATGAAAAATTATAACTAATCTAAAGGCAACCTTCTAAACTTTTCAGATAGTCTGTCAAGAACTCCCTCATGGAAATCTAATTGATTTTTATCAGACGAGATGATTTTTTTCCTAAGACCTGAAATGGTGTTTTCAAATATTTCTATTTTTTTCTCATTTGTTATCATGATGTAATTGGCAGTTCATAGTACTTAAGGGGACTCCTGAAGATTTTATTTTTAGGTTTGAAATTGTTTTGTGCCATACAGTAAGAACAAAAATCTTGTGGTTATCAGTATTGAGATTTTTCATAACTTTTCTTATACAAAAAAATTGAATTTCAACTCAATTGAGTTCTAAACCAGGTGATCATACTAAAAAATATCCCAAAGGTTACTACAGAGGCGTAGGATTTGCATTAGGAATGGGTATTGGGACAGCTTTTGGGCTGGCCATGGATAATTTGGCAGCAGGAATTGCCATCGGAGCAGCAATTGGAATTGCATTGAGTTCTGGTTTGGAGAAAAAATATAATTCAAAATCTTGATGTTCTTTTATTAAAATGGCTTTTAGGCTATTTTGAAATTATTTTTTGAGAAGATAAATTTGATTAAAATTAATTAATGTATTTTTTCCTTTGTGCCGATTTTATATGCTTGTTCCACATCAGAGACAAAAATAAAACCATCACCGCTTTTCCCAGTATGAGAAGAGTCCATAATTGCAGATACCACTGAATCTAATTTTGATTCATTAACCACTGTAGTAATTGTGTCTATTCGATTATATCCTGCAATATATCTGGCCGTACCTCTAGCTCCACCTATTAGGGGTCTTTCACCATCACCTTTTCCTCGGCTTTCTACCAAGGTAACCCCCGGAGCCCCAGCCTTAAGAATACTTTCAATGACTTGACTTCTTTTAAGACTTGGTACTAGCGCATCAATTCTTTTCATAATATACCTCAAATCCAACATCATATGTATTTAAGGTATTCATATTCTGTGAGGAATTTTACGTTGTAGTGGTTTTTCTAATTATTAATAGTCGATAAACTCGTTAACAATTAAGACAGATTTGAGAAGTACAATTCAATTTACATTGAAAAAATCGTTTACAATCACATCATGATACTCTAGTTGAGCTACATACACACCAGGCTCAAACGGAATTTGTACCAACTCATTGAATCTACCTGACGAGTCATCCTTGAGTGCAATTGATTCGACCAAATTCCCTTGTTGATCAAAAATATCTACAAACAAATCTTCTCTAAATGCCAATGATTTCTGGACTGCGCCGGATAAAACAAGTTTCTCATCAAATTGTGCCTCTATAATTGCCGAGCGAGAGCGAATGGGAAGGTATCTCTCAATTAGCCGTTTTAGCTCATCCAATTTTTCACCGGCATTCTCCAAATCTCTATTTGCCAAGCTCAGTTTGATATCGGCCATTACCTCAGAGAATCTAGATTCAGAATCATAATTAGCACCTCCAAATTTTTCAACAAAAGTTTGAAGTTCTTCAAATTCTCGGGCAAGTTCTACTACATCATAATCAGATTCAGAATATTCATTTTCAAATTCCTCTTCTATTGTAGGGTTACAAAGTACAAGCCGGGCTCTGCTGGAGCAAACCATTGAGTAAAGAAATCTCCGTGTTGGGTATCAGTGAATTTCAAGTTACTATGTTTGCTTCCATCCATATTGTAGATTGTAACGTAAAGGTTTTCTCTGTTATCAAATCGTGATTTTTCGACTGCTCCTCTTAGAACCCAGATGTCTTTTTCTAAATCGTATGAAATGTTATAGATGATTCGTTTGTTTTCAGTTCCCAAATGCTCTGCTAGAAATTGTCCAATTTCTAAAAGCTTAGATTCTATATCGACAAAATTGCCCAACTCAACTAGTTCATAACCATCTAGTATCATCTTGTTGTATTCTTGTTCATGTTGAGCAAATCCGGGATGATTGAAATTGGAAACAGCATTAGAATAGGCTTCTAGTTTTTCTTTAAACTCAATTCTCTTTAGCTCATCCAAGCTGTATCCCACATCAGAGCCATAAGGGTCTTCATCATATGCATTTGAAACTTCTCTCCATTCTACAAACAAATCTCGTACCATTTCATCAGCACCATCAATATCCCCTTCTATCACAAGGTCTCGTGCATCATCAATTTTTTCATTAAATGTCTCTGAGAACTCTATGAATCCTGGAAGGAATCTCTTGGTCTTCAAGCTTAATTCGACTAGGTTTTCCAAAGACTTTGCTCTTTCCAAAACATTTCCAGCACGTGCCTTGATTGCATCTTCATCTTGTGCATCAAGATCAGACTTTATTTTTGGGGCAATCTCACTTGCCCATACCAAGAGAACCTCGATTCTATCGATTCTGGTAATGGATGGATTTCCTGATTCCATTTGTTCTGCAGTATCGAGAATTTTTAAAGCATTGTCAATTAAGAATAGATTGTTGTAATCAGCTTGTAGCTCTGCTTGCTCCTTCATTGCATGATATTCAAATTTTAAAATTGCGATTGGGTTTCTTTTTTCTCTTAATTCAGTCATGGACCTATCAAAAGCCGAAACAATTTCTAAAATTTCATCAATCGAGGAGGCATCACCCACTTCTTCAAGTAATTGTTCCCAATCTTTTAGAAGACCAGTATCAACTCCAATGTCTTTGGAGATTTCTATAGATTTGCTGACGTAAAATTATGGCCCCCTGATGAAGTTTTAAAGTCTCGTCTTTGTTTTCAAGCACTTCTTCAATGCTTGTTTTGGTTTCAAAGGTAGGTTTGGTTGCATTCCAATCAGTGATAATGAGTTTGTAAAGATCACTTTGTTTTCTTGATACTACATCAAGGTAGCGAGCTTGGGATAAAAGATCAACTAGTTCGGATAGTTCTGTTGTATAAAGAGGACCTGTACCTCTAGCAAAAATAAAACCAATTTCTTCCTTGACAGGTCTGGGCAATATGGTGTTGGACTTTTTCATTAAATTCAACAACATCTCTTCAATTTCATCAAATGTCAGAGTTTTAACGGCAGTCTTTTGCGGGTCAGCATTTCTAACTTCAACAAAGGCATCAGACAAAATATCCAAGCTTGTTTTTTTATCTCCAATCTCAAAATAAAATATCGAAGTAAAGATTTCACTGTCTATAGAATTTGAGACCTCAAAAGAGATTTCATCGTCTTCCAAGAGTTCAGACACAGAACCAAGAGAAGATGAAACGGCAGGCCGAATTGAAGGGTTTAATTCAAAAATAGATTCATCGGTAAAAAACTCATTTAATAGATCAACATAGATTTCCTCCAACTCCTTCAGGTCATTGTTTGAAACAGCTAGATTCAATCTATTGAAAAATGTTGTACCTATTCCAAATTCCGAATCGATAAAATCAATTTGGTCTGAGACAAGTTTTTCTGCATTTTCTAAAAGTTCTCGTTCAGATGGTTTTTCATAACGATCAGAGGTAACCTGAAAGTTTGCCGAAGTAGAATAATCACCATAAAATAATTTAATTTCATAATCCCCACTCAGTCCACAGATTCTTCCATCTAAAGGAATCACCTCAGTAATGAATGCCCCATTTGATAATGGGATCAATTGTTGAATTTGACACAAATCACCTTGAGGGTTAATTATTTGCATAATCAGAAAGGAATCATCAAGAGGATTGGCAACCTGGCCATAGATGAATAACGGCTCACCCCGGTCGTACTGGCCAAAATTATCCAAGATTGTAATTCTATCAGAGGATTGCCCATTGGCATATACAGGCATCAATAACATTAACGCAAAGCTAACCACTATTGCCCGTTTCCTCATGAACCTGTGATGGGGCTCTAATCCTACTTAAAATTTAAGAAGGTATGATAACAAAATTTTGTCGGATTTGCAAAGTTTATGCTAATGTAATTGCACTCAATGAATTTAGCAATTGAGTAGAGTCCGCATTTTCTGAATTTAGCACTACTAGGCATTGGCTATGAAACTGTTCTGGAGTTTTTGTCCTACAGGACTTGCAAATCATGCTGATTATTTTTTTGCATCCAGCGCACTGTGCAAAATCAATCAGCGTACCACCACATACTCGGCATGACTCATCAGGCATTTTTTCTTCAATGAATCACTAGAAAATTTGAATATAAGGAAAACGTAGAACTCGTTCATCCAAGCCTAAGATTATAATTGAAAAGAAATCAAATCAAATCGTGGACAAGGTAAGAAAGATCTTTGACGAATGGGCTGAAAATGGAAGGGCCGAACTTATGGAGAAAGAACATGGAAAGAATGTCTCAAAGTTTTTAGAGAAAATTTCCTTTGAGAAGCCATTTTCATTTTTAGATGTAGGTTGTGGTAATGGGTGGGTAGTTCGAAAAATAGCATCACATCCCAATTGTACAAAGTCCATCGGAATAGAT
>JARRMG010000049.1:0-5791 GCA_037386265.1 Nitrosopumilaceae archaeon | reverse complement strand
ATAAAGAAACAAACTTTCCATCTTGCTCTACGTTGATTTTAGTTTGCATCCTAATGTTTAATCCAATTGTTCTAAATAGCGACAGCAATTGTCCACCATCGATTTTCTCATCAAACTCCCCTGATGAGATTAATTGTGCTAGCTGTACAATTACAGCTCGAGTCTCATTTGGAAACTGAGTCTCTGCGTTTTGGAGTACTTCTTCTCCTCGGAATCCAAGGGACTTTAGGACTGTTTCTCTTGGACTGGGTTTTGGTTTTTCTTTTTGTTCAGGTTCTGACTCTGCAGTTTGCTTTGTTGAGATGTTTTTTTGCATCTCTGCTAATCTTTTTGCCTTTAGTCTTTCTAGTTCTATATCATCACTCAACCCTTAATCACACCTATAGGCACTAATTTTGCTACTTTTGTGGCTATTCCCAAGTCATGGGAAACATTAACTACAGAATCTACGTCCTTGTAGGCCTGTGGAGTCTCCTCTACAACACCGTCTCTGGTCAATGCTTTAATGAAAATCCCTTTATCATTTAATGATTTTTTTACATTGTCTTCTGTGAAATTTCGTCTTGCCTTGGAGCGAGACATTGTTCTGCCAGCCCCATGTGCAGTGGAGCCAAAACTAAGATTCATTGCATTTGGTTGTCCCAACAATACCCAACTTGCAGTTCCCATTGAACCAGGAACTAGTACTGGTTGTCCTAAATGTCGGTACTTTAGTGGAACTTCATCGCGTTCTGCTGGAAATGCTCTGGTTGCACCTTTTCTGTGAACCACAAGTTTTCGCTCCTCACCATCAACCTTGTGTCGTTCAACCTTTGCAATATTGTGTGCAACATCATAAACTAGCTTCATATCCAAATCTGATTCAGACTGGTTGAAAACTCTCTCAAAGGATTTTCTTGTCCAGTGAGTTAGCATCTGTCTGTTGCTCCATGCATAGTTTAAAGCAGAAAACATTGCCTTTCTGTAATGTTCTAAGATAGTCACTACAAACTTGGTGTCCAAATCCCCGCGACCCGCAATGAACTAGTACTGTAATTGTTCCTTTTTCTAGTCCCATCTTTTTTGCAGCCTCTTCGTTGTGAATTTCAGATACTTTTTGTACTTCAAGAAAATGATTTCCCGAACCCAAGCTTCCAAGCTGTGGAAGTCCTCTCTTTCTTGCCTTGTCTGAAACTTTGCTAGGGTCTGCATTATCAATCTGACCGTTTTCTTCGCAGACTTCTGCATCATGTGATGAGCCGTATCCATTTTCAATTGCCCAGTTCACTCCACGGGTCAAGACTTCATCTAATTCTGAATGACTAAGCTTGACTGAGCCTTTAGAGCCCACACCAGATGGAATTGAGTTGAAAAGATCAGTTACAAGTTCCTTGAGTTTTGCGCGAACTTGGTCTTCAGTTAAATTTGATCGTAAAAGCCTGACTCCGCAGTTGATATCATATCCCACGCCTCCGGGGCTAATCATTCCTTCTTCTGCATCCATTGCAGCAACCCCTCCTACTGGGAATCCATACCCTTCATGTCCATCAGGCAAAACTACACTGTGACTGACAATTCCCGGAATTGACGCGACATTTTTTGCTTGCATTATTGTTCTATCAGTTAGCATTTTTTCCAACAATGCCTCATTTGCGTAAATTCTGACTGGAACCTTCATTCCAAAGTTTGAATCAGCTTCTATTTCGTATTGGTTTTCACCAATTTTTTTCGGAGTAATAGCAGACATGTGTATTGGATTCATTTTCTGCCCAGACAATTTAAATCCTAAGCTGAAATTCCAAAAACTCTTTAGCTTCAGAAGGGTTGTAGGTTTTATGAAAAAATGCACATGCCACTTGTGTGATTGTCCAAACGAGATCAAAGAGTTTGGACACAGATACGAAGAAGAAAATGCCCTAGTCGAAGCTGAATATGAGCATGATGCAGACAAGGTAGAGTCAATAATTGCAGAGGTTTGCAGCTCTTGTGAGAAAGGTCAACACCCAGGAAAGCCCAAAGTTTAGTTTTAGAAAAAAGGTTAAACTCTGAAACCAATTACAAAATTTTGATGGATAAGGACTTTCAAAAAAAGCACAACAAAGCACTTGACATGTTACAAGACTACAAGAGTTACCTCGAAAAACAAGTCCTTAATCTAAAAAGACTTGATGAACAGTCTGAATTTATGCAAAAATGGAATGAAGACACAATTAAAGAAAAGACAGAAGAGATTGCCATAATAGACAAGATTTTGAAAAGCCTGGTCCGATTTTAGTGCATTTTAGGCTCAAAATCAAGGAGGTTTTTACTCTAATTCCACTGATGATTTGTATGAACAAATTATCAGCGTTGGTTAAATGTAGTAATGTATTAGATATTCCATGCAATGGTGCATTACAGAATTAGAGTCATGCAATTGTTTATCGTTTACCAGACCATAGACAATCCCTAAGTATTCGTCTGTTGCCATAGGAGTCATTTTTGGCACCATTGCATTTTCTAATTCTTCTCAACTTTGAGAATATTGGATTTAGGCGCTTGTGTGATATAATTTTTCTAAATTTTCTTTTCCTGTGATTATATTTAGCATGTCATAAAGGTTCATGGGTTTTTTTATACACCCGTTGATGCCATCTCTTCGTAGCAACTCCTTGATTTGAAGTTCATTGCTAAAGTTTGCAGAATAAATAAAGATATTTTGATCCTGTAAAATCTCATCAGTTGCCAAGGTTGCAATTATCTGCAAACCTGAAAATGCGGGCATCACCAAATCTAAAAGAATGACATCAAATGATTCGGTTTGGATTTTCTTCAAGCCTATCCATGGATCATTGATAGCAAGAGTTTCAAATCCCTTAGAACTGAAAAAGGACTCTAGCATTTTTGTTGTGTCTGGATTGTCATCAATGATGAGCATTTTTTTCAAGTAGCTAGACGAATTGGCTTTTGTTCTAGACATTTCTTTCATCAAGGATTCTAATTGTTTTACGTGTGAGGGTTTTTCCTGGACTGAATTTATTCCAAATTTAATTAATCCGTTAATCTGATCCTCATTATACTGAAGAACACTTGTAACAATTACTTTTTTTAATTCTGAAGGTTTTTTACTTTTCAGGTCTTGCAAAAAGTCCATTCCGCTATACTTTGGCATGCACATGTCTAGAAGGATTAAATCATAATCGTTTTGGAGAACTAGATCTAATCCTTTTTTTCCATCATTGACGCTTTTTATTGTGTGATTTTTATTTCGATAAAAATCTGCATACAATTTGCATATTTCTGGCGAATCATCAATATGAAGCACCTTCATAAATTAATACTTGAGAATAACGTGATTATAACTAATGTTTGTTCAAAAATACACACTAATTTTGTTTAACTAAACCTAAATCTTAAACTCGCAAAAACTTTTGAAATTGCAAGCTTGGCATTTTGATTTGCTGTTGTGATGCTCAGGTTCGGAAATATCCAAGGCAATGGTTGTGAATTTCTCCAATGATGAGTGCAGATAATGGAGTGAAAAGGCATCTTGATACTCTGAGAATATCTTGTACGGTTCCCTGGTCTTCCTATCGCAAATTCGTAGCTCCCATTTCTTTTTTGTATGAGGCAAATCAAACCAATCTTCTGGGAGGTTTCGCCTCTTACCAGAATACACTGAATTAAGATATGCTAAAACCTGTAATAGTTGACTAGGATATGGCTGTGTTTTTTGCTCGTAGGTCTGTGGTCTTCCTACAAATTTATCATCTTGAACCACCAGTGTTCCATCAACTCGCATGATTTTATCAATTCGGCCGGATAGAGTTACAAGTACGTTTTCTGTTGGAAATTCAAAAGGCATACTTAGTGTAGAATAGACGTTTTCCCTTGCAAATTCAATGTCTGCTTTTTCATCTTGTATTTCCTCGACAGTTACCGGCTCTATCTCTAGGTGTTCCTGTTCATACTTTTCTTCTGCATGATGTGCCTTGGTTCCCAATATTAGAGACTGGGAGGGTCTGGGTTTGACTCCCTTTATCGACAATGGGATCTTGTATTCACAATAACCTAGTCCATCTGCAAATTCAGTTACAGAGGAGTTTAGGAATGTAATGTCCTTTTCCCTTTCAATCTTGATCAAAGTTATTTTACGCCTGATTTATGAAATCAAAAACCTTGTGATGAAAGGTTTCTAAAGAACAGCTAGAGTCAAAATAGACTCAAAATTCTATATTTATGCCTAAATGCACAAGATTTTGCCGCTCAAAATAGTTGATGAATTCTAATGTTTTTACTTTTTTTGATATTTTTTTAGTTCAATTACTTTGGCTAGTTTACTTAATTTAAAATGGAAATAGATTTTTTAGTAATTTTTCTTGATTTTCACACATGTCTCAAAATTTTGTTTGTCTACAATGTGATGCCATATTTGATTCCAAGAAAAAATTGGATGGCCATGAAATCTTTGTTCATAAAACAGATACATTGTCCAGAAAGAAAATTTTGATTTTAGGTGGAGGATTTGGAGGAATGCACGTATTAAAAGAACTTCAAAAAAATCTGGATGTTAAAAATATCAGCATAACCATTGTAAGTGAGAAAAATTATTTTTTGTTTACCCCAATGTTGCCAGAAGTTGCCTCAGGAATGCTAAATCCTAGAGACCTTACAATGCCGCTCAGAGATTTTTGTGATAATGCAAAATTTTTTCAAGCAGATGTATTTTCGATAGATTTGGAGCAAAAATTAGTTACAATCACAAGAAAATTTGATGGGAAAAACCATGCCTTAGAATATGATTATCTAATATTAGCTGTAGGAAGTATTAACAATTTTTTTGGAAACAAGGCAATAGAAGAAAATTCATTTACAATCAAAACTGTTGAGGATGCAATAGAGTTACGTAATCAAATTCTTTTGATGATGGAGATTGGAGCGCAGACAGGTAGTGTGGAGCTTCAAAAGAAATTTCTCACCTTTACTGTAGTTGGTGCAGGTTTTGCCGGAGTTGAAATAATTGGAGAGATAAATCATTTTGTAAGAAAATCAGTAAAGCAATCTTACCCTACAATTATTGAAAAAAATATCAACATGATTTTGATTTCCTCAAAAAATAAAATTTTGCCTGAGCTTAACAAAAAATTAGGTGAATCCGCAAGATCATATTTGGAAAAAATGGGCGTTCGAATTATTACCAATGTAAGGGCCATTGATGCAGGAGAGAGTCATGTAGAATTATCTGACGGGGAGATAATTCCCTGCACTACCTTGATTTGGACAGGGGGAGTGACTACCAGCCCTATGATTTCCTCATTGAACTGTGAACATGACAAAGGAGGGAGAGTTTTGGTGGATAAATTTCTAAGATTAAAGGAGCATCCAGAGGTTTATGCATTAGGTGACTGTGCAGCTTCCTTGGATGTAGACACGGGAAAATTTTACCCTCCAACTGCTCAGCATGCCATACGTCAAAGCAAAATTGTTATGCAAAATATCAAAAAGGCACTAGCAGGAAATACAGATTTGAACGAATTCTCATACCATAGTAAGGGAATGATGGCAACCATTGGAAACAGAGCAGGAGTTGCAGAGTTGATGGGACATAGCATAACTGGTGCATTAGCATGGATAATTTGGAGAACTTACTATTTGTCACATCTTCCAACTTTTGAGTCCAAAGTAAAAATTGGGATTGGATGGGCAATCAATTTGTTTTTTGGAACTGATTTGACTCTGATTGGAGAGACAAAATCAAAGAATTTACATGAAATCACATTTGATGATGCTCCTTCTCTCAAGGATCAGTTATTTACCGATTTATAGAAACACA
>JARRMG010000048.1:0-8530 GCA_037386265.1 Nitrosopumilaceae archaeon | reverse complement strand
ACCGTATCTTCCTGTTCTCGTTTAAGTTTTGCAATCTTTGCTTTTAGTAATCCTAGATGATGTTCTGTAGCTTTGTTGATTTGGGTTCTTGCCATTTCATCTTGAATGGCCTTGATTTTTTCAGGAATTCCCACTTTTACTCAACCTTTTTTGGATTCTTTTCAAATAAAATCGTATTATTTTTTCTAATCCCTGTTATTCTGGAGCTTGGGATTTTTTGAAAATTTTCAGATTCCTCAATAAATTCCTGCAACTTTACTTCTCTGATTCTTTCAAAATCTCGATATGATACATAATACAAATTAATTTCATTTGCAAATTTTGCTTTGCTAAAAATCTCTTCTATGATACCTTTCTTGGTCATTTTTACTTTGTTTTGATCACTACATATTAGTTGAATCAATTACGCAGCAAATATTATTCGGTATGTAAAATTGATTTTGTGAATACTAAAACATTTGCTGTTGATATTGATGGCACAATAACAGAAAATGGAGGTGGCAGGATTCATCTTGAGGCACTAGCTGCCTTACGCCATGTGGTAAATCTTGGACATAACGTAATTTTTGTGACCGGTAGGTCATCTGTTGAAGGCTATCTCTTATCTGTGTTTGGTGGTACTACTAAAATTGCGGTAGGTGAGAATGGCGGCTGCATCACAACTGATGCAAATGAACATGTTTTGCTAGGGGATATTAAAAAATGCCAGGAGGCATTTGAAATTATTCAAGGTAAAATAGACAATGTAATTGAAAAACCTGTTTTCCCACGATTGACAGAAGTGGTTTTAGAGAGAACTTTTGATCTTGATCTGGCTAGAAACTTACTGAATAAAGAAAATCTTGACGTTGTTCTCTCTGATAGTCAATATGCATTCCATATCAATTCTAGTGGAATTGATAAAGGTGCAGGATTTGAGCAAATTATGAAAAAACTCTCGATTTCTCGAGATGATGTAATTGCAATCGGTGACAGTGCTACAGATATCCCTCTATTCAAAACAGCCTCTACTAGTATTGCTTTGGGAAACTCTTCTGCAGAAGTAAAGTCTAATGCTACAATGACTGTGTTAGCACATGCAGGAGATGGTGTGATTGAGGCATTAGATAAATTAGCTCCTCAAATATCAGGTGTATAAGTTGACATTCAAATCAATAATTGACGAAATTGAAAATAATTTACATAAAATATTAGATACCATTGAGATATCAGAAATTCCATTTACCGTTGAGCCTGCAAAACCAGGATTTGGTGATGTTAGCTCCAACATTTCATTTCTACTTGCCAAACATATGAAGAAAAGTCCTAAAGAAATTTCAATTACTTTATCTGAAAAATACTCTCAACTAAATCATACACTAGTTTCCAAAGTAGAATCGCATTCTTCAGGATATCTAAACTTCTTTGCGGATTGGGAAAAGCTTACTCAGCTAATTTTATCTGAATCAAATCTAGAAGAGTTTGGTTTTGTTGATTTGGGTAAAAACTCTACCATAGTTGTAGAGCATACCAGTGTTAATCCAAACAAAGCACTTCACATCGGCCATGTTCGAAATATTATTGTTGGAGATGTTATTTCTAGAATCCTCAAAAAGGCAAACTACAAAGTCAATGTGTTGAATTATGTTGATGATTCTGGACTTCAAGTGGCTGACATTTTAGTGGGGTTTAGGCATCTTGGATTTTCTCAAGAACCTCCTGAAGGCAAAAAATTTGATCACTATTGTGGAGATGATGTTTATGTGAAGACTACTGAAAAATACGAACAAAATTCTAACCTGGAAGACATAAGAAAAAATGTTCTCAAAGAACTTGAAAATGGGGATTCTGAAACTGCCCAATTTGCAGACAACATAACTGGAAGAGTTTTGGAAAGCCAACTGGAAACATGCTGGAATTTGGGAGTAACGTATGATTGTCTAAACTATGAATCTCAAATCATACGATCTGGCCTGTGGAGTAAAATCTTTGAGAAACTCAAGGATATGAAATTGGTAGATTTTGAGAATGAAGGGAAAAATTCAGGATGTTGGGTTATTCGTGGTGAAGGAAAAGAAGAAGACAAGGTCATAGTGAGAAGTAATGGTACTGCTACCTATATTGCAAAAGACATTCCCTATGCTGCATGGAAACTTGGATTGTTAGAGGATCCATTTAACTACAAAAAATATCAAAAACCTCAACCAAACTCACGAATACTCTGGCAAACAACTCTTAATTCTTCAAATGATCCAAAACAAAAATTTTCAGGTGACAAGGTAATCACAGTAATTGACTCTCGTCAAGCTAGATTACAAAAAATAATTACGACACTTATGGCCAAATTCAAATCCACATCTGATGCATATGTCCATATGGGATATGAATCAGTGACTCTGAGTCCAGAAACTGCAAGTACCTTGGGTCTTGATACAGAAGGAAAACAAGCTCAGATGTCTGGCAGAAAGGGTCTTTACGTTAATGCTGATTCTGTTTATGACTTGTTGAAGAAAAAAACTATTGAAGAGACTAGTAAACGCCATCCTGAAATGAATGAGTCCGATATCCAAAGCATAGCACACCAAATATCTGTTGGAACCTTACGTTATGAAATGATAAAACAAGACCTTGACAAAATAATCTCATTTGATCTAACTAAATCTTTAAGCTTGGAAGGCGATACTGCTCCTTACATACAATACACTCATGCAAGGGCTGCTCGCATAATTGAAAAATCCGGAGATTCTCCGTCAATTGAGGTTGATTTTTCTTTGTTGAAGGATCCAAACGAGTTAAACCTTGTAAAATTGATTGGTCTTTTCGATATGCAAGTAAGGGATTCTGCAAGTAACCTTTCTCCAAAAGTAATAGCAAGATATTGCCATGATTTGGCAGTTTCTTTCAATTCATTTTATGAGAATGTCAAAGTTTTAGATATCGACGATAAGAGTCTTGAAAAATCACGATTGTGTCTTGTTAATTCCTTTAAGATTACCATTGAACGGTCATTGAATTTATTGGGTATAATCGCACCTGATAAAATGTAATTCCAGAAAGGCCTGGCTTTTCAGCCAAGTATCTTTCTGGTGTTGGCGTGCAAACCATTTTTTGTTTTGCCAAAAAATGTCTTGTTTAAAATAGTACAAATTTCGGTTAATCTTGTTTTGAGATTAACGACATTGCATTGCTCAGGTTAGTAAGAATGGTTGGTTCATTGGGGGTAGCTTCTAAGGCCTTGTAAAAATAATCAATACCTTCTTCAATATCTTCCAACATGCATAATGAAACCCCCATGTTTGATAATGCCTTGGTATGATTAGAATTTAATTTTAAAACCTCTTCATAACATTCAATTGCTTCAGTATGTTTTTCTAGTCTGGCTAATGCAACTCCTTTGTTGCAAAGTGAAGTAATGTTGTTGGGCTGAAGTTTTAACACTCTATCATAACATTCAACGGCTTCTTTTTGTTTTCCCATTTTTGCCAAGGTTAATCCTTTTTGGGATAATGCTCTTATGTCTTGAGAGTTTATTTTTAGAAGTTTATCATAACATGAAATGGATTCATTATTCTTTTCTAGAGCGGCAAGGGAAACAGCTTTGTTAAAAATAGTGTCAACATGTTTTGGATTAAATTGCAACAATCTATCATAACATGCAATTGCCTCTTCGTATTTTTCTAATTCTTCAAAGGCAACTCCGATATTATATATCGACTCAAAATCCTCAGAATTAATTTCAACTTCTTTGCCCGTTTTATCTTGAATTTTTTCTAGAATTTCTAATGAAACATTTTTTCCATAAACTCTTTTTATCCGTTCTAAATTTATCTCCATCAATCCACTTGCCCCCGAGTGGATCAAATAGAGATCGCATTGGGTATTAAACATTTCATGCGTATATTCACTAAAATCAAAATTTTTAAAATGCCTTTAGGAGTTTAAACAAAAAATGGATTAATGGGTGTGCCCACAACCACAGGAACCATGATCATGACCATCTGATTCTTTTGGCATACATCTGGAACACTTGTCTGAGCCCATTGGGGAAAAGAAGCTAATTCCGCAAGATACACACTTCATATTTGCCATACAACTTGCCATTTGTTCCTGTATATAATGAATACTTGATATGATTAGCTGCTAAGAGCATGCAAAAAGTCTTTTACGGTTTGCTGAGATGTTATACTCTTCATGTTTTCCGATAAGGAATTTAAAATATCTGGATAAGAGTCTCCAAACAAGTTTTTTAGGATATTTCTCAAATATTCTGGATTCTCAAAACAATCCTCTAGTGTGCAGCTATAGTCTTTTTGAAGCAAGGATACAACTTTATCGTATTCTTGAATTCCAAGTTCTAATAGAGTGTTTTTTAATGCTAATGTAATCATGGTCTTTTTCATTTGATTTTCTGAATCAAGTGATGGTGCACATAATTGATTTACCTTTTTTATTATCTCATCTACATCGATTGGTTCTTTGATAATTGCAGAGGGTCTTAATTTGTTAAGTGCAATTTGAGCATTTATTGTCATCTGGTTTGTGGTGATTATGACTATGGCATCAGGATTCATTTCACGAATTTTTGTAATGCCATAGATTCCATCATATACTGGCATGATGACATCCAAAAAGATCACATCAGGCTTTAGCTTCTGATATAGAAATGCAGCTTCTTGTCCGTTGTATCCTTTACCTGCCACTTCGATATTATTTGTCGAAAGGATCTCAGAGAATAAGGCAACTGTCTCCTTGTCATCATCTACAACTACTGCCCTAATCATAATTGAATCAGAATTTTGTGTTTATTAAAACACACTATTTTCTACAAACAGCAAGGTCCGTTTTTAGTAAAATTTTCTAAAATCGTGCCTGATTTTGGGGTATTCAAGCATTATTCTTCTTCAGATTCTTCTTTTAATTTATTATTTTTTTCTTTTTGATCTCTTATCTGCTCCTCCAAGTTTTCCTTTTTGGATTTAATTTCTTTTTGTAGGATTTCGTATTCCTCTTTTAGTTCGTCCAGCTCTCTATGCATTTCGGCAAGCTGTTTTTCTGATTTTTCTTTATCTATCTTAATTTGCTCTAATAGTACCTCTCTTTCTGTTTTTGATTGAAGTAATTTTGATTGATTCTTAATTAACTGGGCAACGAGGTCATCTTTTTCTTTTACTTTTTCTTGCTCAAATTTTATTTCTTTTTCTAGAATTTCTTTTTCATGGTTTATTTTTTGCTCATATTCTTGTCTATATGCAATTAATTGAGATAGTTCGTCATGTTGAATTTTTATCTGCTCGTGGTTGGCCTTTAGTTTACTGATTTTTTCTCTTTCTTGCTGAATTTCTAAATCTACTTTGGGTGTCTCATCGATTAAATCAAATAGATCCGAAGTCTTTTTTGGCTTTTCAGATAATACTGCGTCTTCAATTCCTTGAAGCTTTTCTGGTATGTCTTCAAATGGTTCAGGATGTGGTTTTTCTTTTGGTAAGATTTCTGCTGTTTCTTTAATTTCTTCAAGATGTTCTAGCTCTGGTGCTCTTCGTACTCTTCTTTTGATTCTTTTGCCTTCAGTGTATTCATGGAATTGCTCAATTTTGTTGTTTAGATAAATTTCATCGCTGTGGTACAAATCTCTGTTTTTTTCTAGTGTCTTTAGAATATAGGCAAGACGGCCAGGGTCACCAAGCTTTAATGCGATTAAGCGTTTCACGTCTTTGATTTTCTTTTCATTTTCATTGGGTTCTTTAATTTCAATAGGAACAACTTCAGCTGAAATTTTATTTGTTAGATAAATGCGGTCTGAATGGAATAATTTTTTCCCACTTTGTAGTCTTTCAGAAATGTATTGTAATCTTCCTGCATCGCCCTGTTTGGTCTCAATTAACTTTTTTATGCGTAAAATGGCATCGGGAGTCGAAATTAGGGGCAATTCTTGAGTCAATCAGTCTAGAATGGCCTAAAATCCAGTTTAATATCAAAGTCAGAAAAATCGCATTATTCAGTGTTAAATTGTTAATCAAAATTTTTGAGTTTGACCATTCTGATTTTTCGTAACAACATTAAACCTTTTTCTAATCCCAAAAATGATTACTGCAGGAGTTCCTAAGTACATAGCAAAATTTAGAAAAATCAGGCTAATCCCATACCCAAAAACTTCGGTCTCAGAGCTCATGTCTAGGTCATTAAGAATTGAGAGCGAAGTAATCATTGGTGTTATGGCAATTTTTACAGTTTCTTTAAAGAAATGGTTTTGGCGTTCAAAATCTGCAATAGCAGGACTAAATGAGTAATAAAAGGAATTGAACCTTTGAATAAATGAAGAACCTATGCTTGTTTGAAGTAGTTGGTTATCACGTATCTCTCGTAATTGTTGAACCTGCGGAGAAAGTTCAGAACCATAAGTGGCGGTAGCTATTAGGCAACCTCCTCCATTTCTAGAGATAATTTCATTTCCTACAAAGGTAATCTTAGTTGAATTTTCAAATAACGGTACATAAACCGTTGTTATCCCTTCCCTTTTGCTTACTATGGATTCTGGTTCTAGTTCATCATTTACGTATACTACACGTGGCCGGTCGATTAATTCTTCAGGAAGTTTAATAATCAAAACATCTTCTTCAATTCCTTTGGAATCATAAAAGAAAATAATCGAATTTTTATCAGAATCCACTTGAGAACGTGTTAAAACTCCTTCTAGAGTATATTCGATATCAAATCCTGAATTGTCTTCATAAAACTCTGCTGCAACTCCTGAAATTATCTTGTCTACGCCTTTGTATTCTTGGCTATATGCAAAATTTGACAATTCAAGTTCAGAATTTGAATATATGGTTAACATCATTGGTAATATTAAAAATAAAATTATGATTTTTTGCATTACTTAGTTGTAAAGTTATTTCTTTAATATTTTTATAAAAAATGAAGGGGTTTAACCCAACAATTGAATGGTTGGGATAAATCTTAACTGAATTAGTCTAAATCCACTGTTGTCAGTTTCCCAGAACCAGTTTTCTAGTGTTTCATCGAAGATATCTACTCTGACGTCACAACTGCCGTCAAAGTTTAGATCATCGTAAGTATCTAGACATGCTGTAAGTAGTTCTCTGCTGACGTTATCGAATTTGGCTTTCTTTCCAGGACCATTTGCACTTGGTACTTCTACTTGATCAAGAGAACATATCTCCTCTGTCACATAAGCGGTACCATTGTAGTAGGTGTATTCTCCACATGTGGCCATTTTGAAATTACCTTCTTGTGGTTGTCCAAGTGGTCTGATGAATACTTGGTAGTCAAAGAGAGATTCATCGCAATAGTATGGATCTGACTCTGTGTTAGTACAATCTGTGTTGGGTGGTGGTAACTGGAATGCTCCCCCGTTTTGATCGGTTGCATCTGCATCAATCACTTTGAAGGTTCCATCAGTAAGGTTTGCGTTGTATAGTTTTATCTTACTCTTACCATCAAGATTGATGAAAATTCTGTGGCCAGGGTTTCCGTCGTTGGGTAATTGATCATTTTTGTGAACACCTATCAAGTTAAGTTGATATCCACCCTTACCAACACCGCCTGCTCCATTTCCATTTTCAGCTAAAGCTTGTTGTGCACCCATAGTCATCATTCCGACAATTGCAAACATTGCAACTGCAACAGAAAGAACTTTGGTTGTTTTGTTCATTGACCTTGAAACAAATTAGCACCTATTAAAAATTAACTACACAATCATAACCTTACAAAAGTTCAACCAATAATTTGTAACAATTCTCTTGTCACTTTTTTTAAATTAAACTTTACGATCAATTGTTACATTAAAAAATTACAAAATAATTTTTACTGATCAAAACTTTTAGAAAAATTAGATCCAATACAACTGATAACTGTAGAGTTTTTGAATTTTTGATTGAATCCAAAAGTGTGAGTCCATTATCGTTTTGAAGTAATTCTATTAACAGTTGTGTATACGATTGAATTTTTTCACTTACATCTTTATGATGAAAATCATCATCCATTCGTTTAATCTCATGTTTTATGTGTTGGAAATTTGAAATAGTGATTCTTTCAATGATTTGCATTGATTTTATTTCATATCTTTCCGTAATTTGGTAAAACTTTCGATTTCCTTTAAAATTACATGATAACACATTTTTTTCAATTAATTTGTCCCTGGTTCGCTCAAATGTGGATTTGGCCATGTATTTTGGAACAATTTTCCTTATCAGTGCATTATGATGCAATTCTGGATTTTTTTGGATTTCCTCTAAAATCACTATTTCACGCTCAAAGGATGATTCTTCAGGCTCAAATTGACTCATCATTTCTAGGTCGACCTATCATAACCGTGTCAATGTTTGTGGATAATCACCAGGCTTGAATAATCTTTACAAAATTAATGAAAATTCTCAAATCTTTTTGATTTTTTCCAAAGACTTTTTCTTGTAAACACCTATGGCAGTAGGTTATTATCTAAAAATTTTTGGAGGTTCATATGGAAAAAATAAAAAACAATTCTTTAGTATTATTTTACTATAATTCTTCAAAAAAATGGCTAGTAAAGGTT